>CAZSUE010000007.1:0-9739 GCA_964609045.1 uncultured archaeon
TCGGCGATATCCTGCATGGCACGCCGTTCCCGTACCGGAAGATGATGGCAGGCGCGTGATCGCGCAACTCTTCCCAGCGCCGGTTTTGAAAAAAGGGTTGTTTCCGCCGCACCGGTTTCACTCGCTGCATTAGCTTAGCGCCCGTCTCTCATTGCACCCGATTTTTCTGGGGAGATACCATCCACTGCAGCTTTGATTCAAAGGTGATAGCGCAGCATGCTGGCCAGGCGGCTCGTCGTTCCCGATTTGCTTCAGCACGGCGCAGGTGCTGACGCAGCCCGAGAGGCGCTGGCCAACCCACTCGCAGTTCTCGACCTGACTCAGCAGAAGTCGCGCGCTGACGCAGCTCGAGAGGCGCTGGCCAAGCTATGCGTCATTCCCGACCTGGGTCAGCAACCTATCGCACGCTGACGCAGCTCGAGAGGCGCTGGCCAAGCTATGCGTCATTCCCGACTTGGCTCAGCAACCTATCGCACGCTGACGCAGCTCGAGAGGCGCTGGCCGCACCGTGGTCCGTGGATTCACACGATCTGCAGCTCGGCGAGCTTCTCCGGGAGGTAGGTATCGGTCACATAGTCGAGCCCGTACTTCGCCAGCGCCTGCTGTTCCGACTTCTTCTTGAGCTTCAGCTGCAGCTTGATCTCGCTCTTCCAGAACGGGTCGTCGAACCGGCTGTCTTTCAGTTCCGACTTCAGCGCCTTGATATCGGTCTTGGTCAGCTTGTCGGTGGGGAGGTCGTAGTTCTCGATATCCGAGGGCGTGACCCCGAGGAACTTTGCCGCCGGCGTGGCGAGGTGGCCCGAGATGTGCGCGGTCTTGATGGCGCCGAACGCGACGCTGGCAAAGATCCGGAACGACCATGGATCGCAATCGGTAAAGACCGCCACCGGCATATCGGACTCGTTGTGGAGGCGCTTGATGAACCGGCGCGTGCTGCGTGCGGGCTGGCCCTTGAGATGCACCAGTACGGCGTTATACTGCTCGTCGAACCCGTTCTCTACGAGCCGGTCGAACATCCCACCGGTCTCGATGGCGATGATGAACTTCGAATCACCGAAATCGACAAAATCGATCTTCTCCTTCTCCACATTGAACGGTATCCCGTACCCGGAATCGCCGACATCGTCGCGACAATTGATCTTCTTGAGCTCGCCGCGACGGTTACGCTCCGAGAGCGTGATATTGCCCACGATCCGCGCGCCGTCCTCCTCCGGCCGAAGCTTGAAATCCTCGCGGAGACATTTCGTGACCGCCTCGAGATCCTCCGCGAGACGGTTGCTCTCCGACTGGGTCGAGAACTTCCCGAGCTCCCAGCCCTCGGAGATATAATACATCTCCCTGAGCGTGGACGATTTTTTCGTCTCGATCATCTCTTTGAGAAAGTCGATCATATACATCGTCCGCAGCAGCATGTGCGCGCCCTTGAGCTTCTTCGCCGTGCGCTTCGAGCGCGACCCGCCGAGCTTCCAGACGCATTCGTCGTGATCGAACACGATATTCGACCGGTTCCGCACCGGCACCTCCATCCGCGGGATGTCCCCTTTCTCCAGCTGATTATAGAGCTGCTCGGCGATATCCTCGAGCCCGTGGAGCGACTCGCGGTACCGTGCCTGCGCCTTCTTTTCGCGTCGTTTCGATGCTCGTCTCGATCTCGCCATGTGCTCTCATCCCGCGTCTATCGTCCGACTTTTCACTTCTCACTTCACTATGATGACATGCCGTCGTATAGTAATGCTCCGTACCAACCCAGCCATGCTACGCCATAGCATATCATATATGAATTACCACGCCACATCACTCCACATCATGCCACATCATGCCATATCATGCCATATCATGGAATACTAACTCATATTAGATCACATTTCGACCCATTTATCGGCGCCGATCACGCAAATCGGGTTGATCCCGTCCACATAGATCTCGTTCTCATCGTAATCATCCTCGTCGAGCCCGATGAGATCGAAATGGAACGACAATTCGCTCGTCGGCTTGAGCCGCGTGACCTGCCAGCAGATCCAGTGGTTATCCACTCGTTTCGGCTTCGGGTTGATCCCGCTGATAAGTGTATCCGGCACCTCGATATAGAGCGTGAACCGCTGCTGTTTCTGCGTATAGTTCACCACCGAGATCGTGACCCGGTGCCGATTGCGATCGTATTTGATCGAATCGTCGATCCAGACGATATTCATGATCTTGGTGATCACCGGCTCCAGCGGCGGCGGCTCTTTGCCCACCACCCGTGCGGCCTTGGTCGCGATCTGCGGCAATATCTTCTGGACGATATCGAACTTCTTCTTCGCCTTCTTCCGCGCCTTGCGTTTATTGAGATGGGTGCGGAGCCGTCTCCCGCAGATACGCAGCGCATTCTCGATCTCCGACCCGATCTCGTCGATGTTCGCGATGGCGTCCTTCGATTCCGATGTGAACGGCACATTGGTCGACGCCACATGGATAAGAAAGATCGCCGGCCCCACCGGTATGCCGCGCCCGCCGCGCTGCTCGAACCCATAGTTGCGCCAGTTGATCCGCTCCACCGTCTTGGTCGTCACGCACCCGCCCTGCTGGTAGAGGAGCGGCACGCGGTTGGCAAAGCGCATCAGTTCCACGCGTTGGTCCTTGGGAAGGTTCCCGCCGTAAACGAGCCCCACCTCGATGAGGAACGGGTGCCCGGCGTAGACCGACGGATCGCGCGTCACCGGCGGTGCGTAGAACTCCACCTTCTCGTGGTGGAGCACATTGCGCAGCCCTTTTTTGATCAGCCGCTCGCCGATGGGCGAGAGACAGTCCGTGGGCGGCGCCATGATCTTGACATCGTTGAACGCGCCAATCAGCCGTTTCGTCTCCTTGATCGAGAGCTTATATGGCTTTATATCACCGTCCAGCCCCGCCGCCTCGTAGATCTTGCGCGAGGTATTGTAAGTGACGCGCGTGAACTCGTTGACGAGGAACGACGAGAGCTTCAGCGATTTGGTGAACCGAAGCATCCGCTGGAGGGTACCCAGTTCGATCCCGCGCGGATGCGGTTTGATCTCCTTCGTCGGCTCGGGGAGGATGTCGGTGGCGCGCGCGAAGAGGGTCCGTGTCTCGTCCGGCTCGACGAAGACGATCTGCGCGTGCGGGTTCACGACGGCGGTGGCGCGGAGGTACTCGATGATCGACTGCTTGCGGTGCCGCACATACATCCCGGTGAGCGTGATAGAGATCTCGGTACCATGATCCACATCCCAGAGGATGACCTCGGACTTGACCACCTCGGGCCGGTTGCGCTTCGTATCGATCATCAATTCGAAACGATACGCCGGCTCTTCCGGACCGGTTTTGGTCCGCACCACGGCGGGTCGGCCGGTGGTGAGCTGGCCGTAGAGGACCGCGGCGCTGATGCCGATACCCTGCTGGCCGCGCGATTGGCGGATGGCGTGGAACCGGCTCCCGTAGAGGAGCCGGCCGAAGATATGCGGCACCTGTTTCTTGGTCACTCCCGGCCCGTTATCGGCGACGGTGATGCGATACTCGTTCCCCTGCCCTTCGAACTGTTCGATCCGCACATGGAGGTCCGGGAGCACTTCTGCCTCCTCGCAGGCGTCCAATGCGTTGTCCACCCCCTCCTTCACACAGGTAAGCATCGCCCGCGCCTGGCTGTCGAAGCCGAGGATCTGCTTATTACGCTCGAAGAACTCGGCCACGCTGATCTCGCGCTGTTTCTTGCCGAGCTCCTTTGCGATATCCACTGTTGATCGTGCCACTGCGGTCGCCCCGTGCGTCTCACTGTGTGGTTTGAGTCGGAATCAGTCGGAATCTCCTCTCCGCGCAAGCAGATGGTGGCTATTAAAATCTCCGCTCCAGCCGCACTGGCAGCCAATGATGAATACTAAATAGCGCCTCATCCGTTGACCTTCTATGGTCTGCGGGAAGTGGACACCCGAACGGTTGCGTCGCGCCGAGCGTTCCACGCCCAAAAGGAAATACTGTCCGGACTGCGGCGAGCCCATCGTCCCCACCGAAGCGTTCTGTCCCAACTGCGGCCGTTCGTACGACGGCACCGACGATTCGCTCTGTGGCTATTCGATCTCGTGTAAATGCGGCGGTCCGACCCAGTTCCGGCTGGTTAAGCGCGGACAATACCGATTACGCGCATGGGTCTGTCAACGCTGCGGCCGCGAGATTATTCATCCGGAGGATAAGCAGCGGTTCATGTTCCGCTCGCTATTCTCCACACGCTTCTGGGGCTACTGAACTACAATGCTGAAGGTAGCTGGTAGCTACTGCTAGCCTCCCCAGAACATGATATGGTACCCGGATTCGGCCGTCACCGCGCTGCTGGCGCCGTGCGCCATACGCATGAAGCGCAGATGCCGTTGATATCCCGCCGTCTCGACCGCGGCAGCGGTGCGCTCGGCCGCGCCGGAGATGGTGAGGATGACCCAGCGCTTTTTTTGGTGCACCGCCAGCGCCTCGATGGTCCATAGGATCTTTTTGAGTAATGCGGGTTCCGAGCAGTTACGATCGACGATGAGATGCTTGATCTGGAGGTCCACGGCGCCGGTCACCATGGGCGCGGTGATGACGGTGGCGAACGCGCAGAGGTTATCGTTCTTCCATAGGAGAAGCGTCTCGCCAATATCCATTTCGTGGACCGCGTCGATGATCGGTCTGAAATCGAGTCCCTCCATGATCTGGTCGCAGAGCCGTCGCATCGGTTCCCACGGCGCGTCGCCGCCGACGCCGCCGCCGTTGGTCCCTGTCGAGAGATATTCGAGCCGGTAGCGCGCGCCCGTTTCCCCCACCCACACCGCCGGTGAACGCGGCTCGGGACCACTCACACCGCCTCCCTCCATTTTCTTATGATAGATATAGGTAGGGGCCACCACCTCGAACGACTGCTTTTTGTAGAACCCGATATTCGTATTCTTCCCGACCATCGCCTCCAGCCCGAGCAATGGATTAAAGCGGTAGCGCTCGATGCAGCGGGCGATCAACGCACTTCCGATCCCACGCCGCTGGTATGCGGGGAGCACGCCCATTGGCCCGATGCATGCAAAGCTCCCGAACGCACGCGCGAAAAGGTACCCTACGATCACCCCCGCCCGTTCGGCGACGAAGCAGCCACTGGGCTCAATGCGGTGGTAGAACGCGACGGTGACCGGCATCTTCCTCGTCCCCGACGGAAGCCGGTAGAGCGATAAGAGTGCCTCGGCGTCGACATCGCGAAGCTCGGCAAAATCCGATCGCCGCATCGGCCTGATCGTCGTCACGCGGCGATCTCCCCCCAGGTCGTTCACAGCCATGGTGGCGGGGAAATAATGACGGCAGTTAATATAGCTTGGTATCAGCGGCGTGATGCACAGCGCTGCTCGGTGTGATATCCGTCGATGCAGAGGGGCCGCAGCGAAACGAAACGCCAAACACTATTAGGTTGCAGCGGTGTTAGGGAAGTAGATGGATTTTCTCGACTTTCGGATCCTGTCGATCCTCAACCAGAACTGCCGCGTGAACTACAGCGACATGGCGCGGCTGCTGCAGATCAGCTCCGTCGAGGTGAGCGCGCGCATCCAAACCCTCGTCGAGGGCGAGATCATCCATCGTTTCATTACCATCGTCGACGACCGGTATCTCCACCGAGAACGGCGCTTTATCCAATTCACAACGGAACTGCCGCGCGCGCTGGTGCTCCGCACGCTCACCAGCGTCGATATCGTACGTTCGGTCCATCCCATGCTCCCTCACACCTATTTTTGCTGGCTCACCGTGAATGACGGATCTGAGATGGAAGGGCTGCTCGCCTCTCTCACACTGAAGCTCGAGCTCGACGAGATCCAATGGTGGACGCCGCTACGCCCCACACCACCAATGATCGACCTCGACGGACTCGACTATCGCATCCTCGCCGTGCTGCGGACCGATGCACGCCAGTCGATCCGCGCCCTCGCCGATTCCGTCGAGGCGAACTACCGCACCGTCCACCGCCGGTTCCACCGGCTCGTGGAGGCAGAAGTCTGCCGGTTCAGGCTCGAGTTCTATCCCTCGCACATCGAGCGCACCATCGCGTTCGTGCTCTTTGCCACGGTGGAACAGACCCGGTACCTCGCCCGCACGCTCAACCAATGTTTCCGCCTCTTTCCGAACCGCTGGTCGTTCGCCACGCTCGCCGACCCGCCTACGGTCTACTACGGCACCTACGCGGGCAAGATCGCCGATATCGACGAGATGCTCGAGACCCTCCGCGCCCGCGAGTACGCCACCCATGTCACCTGCTACCTCTATCTCGAGCATACGCTCTGTGATTCGATCTACGACCGACTCCTCGAGGACGCCATTGCGGAAATGGAGTGTGATCAGGAATGAAAAAGGAACCGATGATGTAGCGCCGAAAGGTGCCTGGGCGGCGCTGGCATACAACAGGAGCAGGGTATCCGGCTGTTGCATAAAGAGGCGTTTATGCAAAAGGCCGATAGGTGCCTGGGGCGGCGTTGGCATATAACAGGAGCAGGGTATCCGGCTGTTGCATAAAGAGGCGTTTATGCAAAAGGCCGATAGGTGCCTGGGCGGCGCTGGCGAGAAGCGAGAGCGGGATATCCGATCAAATCCTCTCTTCGAGAGCCCGCAGGAGCGGGATGAACACCGCGAGCGCGATGACGACGATCAATAGATAATAGAACTGGCGTTCACCCACCGCATCGCCGTCGGGTTCGACCATCACCTCGAAACTGTGCATATCGCGCTGGCCGTCGTCGTCGGTGACGGTGAGGATCACACGATATTTTCCCGGCTCTGCATAGGTGTGGTTCGGCTGAGGGCCGTACCCCACACTCCCGTCGCCGAACTGCCAGGTATAGTTGAGCGCGCGGCGGTCCGAGGCGGTATCGTTCGTCACGCTGGCATCGAACCGGATCGTATTGGGATCGCGCTCATGGTGCGTGAACGCCGCATCCGCCGCCGGCGCGCGGTTCCTGACCACGATATTCACCGTGGTCGCGTCACGTGCACCGTCGCGGTCCTCCACTTCGAGGGTGACGCTATAGACGCCTGCACGGGCATAGGCGTGGGTGATCTCCTCATCGTACCGTTTCGTGCCGTCGCCCAGCGTCCAGCTATAGACGAGCGCGCCGTCGCCCGTACCCGTCCCGGAATCGTTCCCCGTGCCCACAGCGCCGTCGGGGTCATGTGAGCCGGATGCGGATAGATGGATCGGCTCGTCCTCGAATGCACGATCCGTCGCTGTCGTAATATTTGCCACAGGATCGAGATTGAAAATAGTGGTGGTCACGGTCGTGCTCCGTTCGCTGCCGCGGTCGTCCTTCACGGTCAGTGTGGTCGTATGAAGCCCGAGCGTCCGATAGCGATGGGACACTTCCACCCCGCTCTTGACCGTCCCGTCGTCGAAGTGCCAGGTGATTGCCGCAATATCGCCGTCGGAATCCGTCGAAGTGCTACTCCAGTTCATACTATGGAGCCGGTCGCCCGTTGTGGGCCCCGATGCGTTGGGTATCGGTGGCGCATTGACCATGAGATCGAGTGTGGCAGTGGTGTTCGCGCCGTCGTTGTCGGTCACCACCAATTGGACGGTGGCGGGACCGGCGCGGGTGAAGATATGTTCCACCGACGGCGCCATCGAGAGCGGTTCGCCGTCGACATACCACTCGGTGGTCGAGATGGCGCCGTCGTCGTCCACGGACCCGGCACTGTCGAGGACCACTGGTTCGTCAACGGTGGCGTTGATGGGTTCGATATGCGCGACGGGGGGCTCGTTCGTGACGAGCCAGCGGATGATATTGGCGCCAAAGATGCGGTTGCTCGTGTTGACCGCGATACCTTCGCCACCGCTCTGGACGCTCTCCTCGTCTTCGATATGTGCGTCGTCGAGCACTGCGTCGGCGACGCTTACGAGCTTCCCCAATCCATAGGAGGTCGCAGCTGCCAGGGGGCGGTCGTTGTCCTCCACCAGCGGAGTATGGGGCGTGGTGCTGCCGGCGTACTGCATCGCGCTGCTATACGGGCCCACCGCGATGGCGTCGCAACCGGCGGTGATGGAATGGCGCGCGCTATCGATCGGGAGGACCTTTTCGCCGTCGGCGGTGGTATCGACCCAGATGAGCGATGCGAACCCCGTGAACTGGCTATTGACCGAGCTGTTAGACCCGGCGACGAAGAAGATGGACCCGCCCGCGTCGACGAACTCGCGCATCGCCGTCACCTCCTCGTCGGAGGGGGCATGCTGCGGCGCGATGGAGATGAAGAGGTCGTATCCGTCCAGCGTGGTTCGATCGATCGCGCCGGCGGTATAGGCGAGTTGGTAATAGTTGTCACGGATCGACGCGGACGAGAGCGTATAATCGAGGAGGTTGTTGCCGTGGCTGATATCGATGATCAGCTGCGCGTCCGGGATCGTGATATTGAAGGTGTACCAGTCGCTCGGGTTGGGGAGGCGGACGATGTTCGCAGCGGATGCGATGTCTGCCACCGCGATACGGTACTCGACGGTGGTCCCGGACGATTGCGGCGGAATGAACGCGGCATAGAGCGACGACGAGCCGCTCGGGTTGCAGCTCTCGAAATCCACGGTGGTGGCGCCCGTCCCGTTCACGCGGTAATAGAGGAGGATATGTGCGGGATCGATGCCGAGATTATCCTCGGCCTCGATCTCCACACGGTACTGTTGTGCGGTCTCGAGCGTATCGGAAATCGGTGTATGCTCCACTGTGGGAGGCACGGTATCGGGCCCGACAGAGAACGATAGGAGCGACGAGAGGTTCGAGCGGTTCGCGTCGCGGGGGTAGAGCGTGATATTGCCAACGATATCTGCCGCGGAGAGGTAATAGTAGACCGTCGTACCGTTGGGCTGCGGTGGGATAACGCCAGCGTACCGATCTTCCTCGGGGGTTGTGGTGAGCGAGACCGCGCGAAAGCCCTCATCACCGCGATAGTGGCACTGGACGGATTCCTCGTCGAGGTCCTCGCCGGTGACCGTTGCGACGAGCTCGTACGGCTGATCGGTGGATTCAGTGTCGCCCAGCGGAGCATGGGTCATATGAACCCCGGTCTCGCGTGGGTCGGCGTACATCTCGAGGAACTCGTCCCAGTTCAGTGCGGAAAAGTCGAGATGCCGATAGCGACTGTCCGCGCCGTAGGTCGGAAAATGGATGGCCGCGCTCCAGCTGTCGGGATGCGACGCGCCCTCGCCGTGTGCGAGGACGGTATGGTTGAACGCGTCGAGTAATACTGCCGCCGCAGAACGGAGGCTGGATGGGAGCGCAGCATTATCGTGGATATTCTTGACGAAGCCCCAGAGGTCGGGGACATTCCGGTGGACCGCCTCGTTGCGCGCGGTACGCATCTCGTTGGTATACCGATACATCGCGTGATAGCACTCGTTGGCAAATGTCTCGAACGCCGGTGTGAATCGCTCCTCCAGTGCGCCGATGTCGATGGCCATCTCGGTGAGGTAATGTGTATGCTCCGCATATTCGGCGATGTAGTGCTCGGCGATGGTGTAGTTGCGTGGCGTGATGGTGGGCGTGGTGACGAGCACCTCGAGATTGTCGTCGTACTCCATCCCGTCGTCTGGCACCTCGTCGGGCGAGCCGATGAAATGATCGACGCTCTCGCGCAGCTCGTATGCGGCCTCGATATAACCGAGGAAACAGACATCGAACGCGATGATATCGATCGTCTGGTTGTAGCGCTCGGTCACGCGCTTCAGTGTATCGCCTAGTTCCCAGAGCTTCATCTCGCCGCCGTC
>CAZSUE010000007.1:9749-23041 GCA_964609045.1 uncultured archaeon
ATCGGTGAGAAAACCGCGCGTAGTGCCGGGTTCCACGGCGTTCTGTGTCACGTCGGCATCTGGAGGGGTGATCGACCGCGAGCGGAAGAGGCCCGAGCCATGGTCCCAGATCGAGAGGAAATAATTATTCGCGGTATAGTTGGTCATGGCCCAGTCAAGGAACGATTCCAGTGACTCCGGGTTTGCCATGTTCACCTCGCCGAGGTCCTCCAGCATAGGTGAGGATATCGTCGCGGTGTCGTTGTCCTTCTCGATATAGTACCGCCGCGTGCCGTTCCAGTTCCCGTTCGTCGTATCGTAGCCCGGTATGCGGTCGAGCTGGACGAGGATATTGACCTCGTCGGTGGAGCCGATCATCTCCAGTTCGTTGAAATCCTCGATGGCGTTGGGCTCGAGATTGTTGTCGCCGTCCATGAACACCATGAAGGTCCATTCTTTGACCGCTTTCCCTTTGCCCGACCGCGGGGCCGTGGCAGTTGGACCGTGAGCCTCCTTTCCACTCGCAGTGGTC
Source organism: uncultured archaeon (assembly GCA_964609045.1). Lineage (GTDB taxonomy): Archaea > Thermoplasmatota > Penumbrarchaeia > CAZSUE01 > CAZSUE01 > CAZSUE01. The sequence goes on from CAZSUE010000007.1 coordinate 10,261, forward strand.
GACGATGCGAGAACGTGCACCGCCGGTGCGAAGAGGATGAGGGCGCAGATGATAATGGGAACGAGGCGGTGGATGGGCCCGTGGGGGGCTGTGGAGAAGCTGCGCGATACGAGACGCGAGCGGGGGACGAACAGTGGCGGGGTCGGTACCAATCGGATCACCGTTGAAGATCGGGATGTCGTCGTTCGCCGACCGGTAGGGATGGGAGAATATGGCTGTCAGGACCATTACCCAGCGGTCGCCAGTCCCAACGATAGCTCGGGTCGTTATATATGCGTTATGGTATGAGTGGATGGGGTGCTAAGATGCGGAGAAGGCGGCGTTTGAGACCGAGCGGTAGAGGGCGGCGGGTGGCGCATAGCGCACAGCGCATGGGTGCGATATGCCGGGAGGAAAAAAAGAGGGAGTGGGTGTGGTTGGCAAGGCGCCGTATCGGCGACAGCCTCACGGCTGAACGATGCATCCACCGTCACCGCTGACGCGTTCGGACGAAAAACGCATCTCTACGCGCATGGAAGCGTTTTGTCCAGCGCATCCGCTGGTCACGGCAGGAAAGTGCCTCTTGCGAGGACACACACCGGTGTTGGCGCAAAGCGCCGCCGGTGACTGCATGGTGAGCCTACTCATAAACTTGACACCGTTTCCAACTGGCTAATGATATTCCAGATTAAGGTACGGCCATGAAGCGGGATGTTGGGGTCGTTGGCGAGCTCATCGAGGATGAACGTCGCACCGGCCGCGCGCACATCGAGTGCTTCATCGTTTTTGAGTAGTAACTCTTTCGATTCTTTTGCACCCCGCCGGATATTGCGGGGCACCGAGGTGTCTTCGGCAAGTTGGTCGAGAACCTCGGTGATCTGCTTGATCTTCGTATCTCGGTCCATAGTAACACGAACACGATTATGAAATGCCAACGCGAATTGAAATCGTCTTAATTAAAGATTCGGGTGTTCAAACCACATTTGGAGCCACCGGTATGAATACTTTTCGATCGAAAGGGAGCTATTTTGAAAGAACGACGAATTCGTGCCTCTCACCGAGCGCACTCTCCCGGGTGTGGGTATTATATAGCACAAACACGGTACGCAGCCCCGATCGGCCATGGCGAAAAAACGTAAAACGAAAGAAGAAAAGAAGGACGAGATCGATTTCGAGTTCCCTGAATTCGACGAAAAGGAGTTCATGCGCAACGAGATCCAGAATACGAAAGCGATCTTTCTCGCGTTCGGGTACGCGCTCCTTATCCTGGTCCCGACGTATTTTGCCGGGCGCTATGTCTCGATCGCCGTTGCGTTCCTCATCGGGCTGTTGGGCATCGGGGGCTTAAAATTCATCTTCGACGCCATCGACCTCGATCTCGAACAGTTCGGCAAGAAGGAATGGGCGGGCTCGATCGCCGTCTACTTCTTTACCTGGCTCGCGTTCTGGATACTGGTGAGCAACCCGCCGTTCAGCGATTTTGCCGCGCCGGAGATCTCAGTGGTCAGTGATTCCGTGCAGGAAGCGCAGGTGGTCGATGCAGGGAATGTCACACTCGACCCGGTGGCGATCGAGCTCAAGATCGTGGACAACTACCGCATCGAGGAGGCGACCCTCACCATCACCGACGCACCCGCCGCGTTCGGGACCACCGGCGGCGAGCATCGCCTCGAGGAGGCCGATGACAATAACAATATCTATCGCTACCAGACCGAGCGCTGGGTGCTTGGCACGTACCAGTACGCCGTGGCGGCGGTGGATTCCTACGGGAACACCGAGGAAATGCAGGGCTCCTTGGAGATCGTCAACGCGTCACCGCCGGTGGTGACCACGGACTATACCGGCCGCGAGCCGGTCATCAAGGTGTGGGTCGAGGAGAACGGGAAGCTCGACCGGGTCTGGTATTACGACAATTCGACCAAGAAGGAAGAGGAACTGAAATTCGTGGAGACGGTGGCGAACACCTATAAAGCGGAGATCGATACGGAGACGTGGGAGGGGCAACACATTTTGACCATCTATGCGGAGGACACCGCTGGCAATCGCGATACCGTCACCTTCACCTGGCCGACGACATGACCATGACCATGACCATGACATTAAGAAAATATTTTCTACTACATGGGAAACGGTTTTTTATATTGATTGACGTCTTTAGCTTATTCAAAAGATAAGAGAAACATAGGAGGGGGTAGGTTTCTTAAAGAAATGTTAGTTGTGTCGACTAAATGAATAGATAGAGGTTAATAATAAACGTCAAGTAAAAGATTAGTGATTTAAAATGTCAAAAAGGATAATAAATAGGAAAGCAATTATTATACCTGGTTCACAGAAAAGTGGCACAACTACTCTTTTTAATATACTTACCAGACATCCTCTGGTAGACAAACCAAAAAAAAAGGAAGTGCAGTTTTTTTCTCTTGATGAAAAGACAATTAAAAAAAATTTAAATTGGTATGAAAATAGATTTTCTAAAGGTAATGAGTACATAATTGATGCTTCAACCTTTTATTTTCAAAGTAAAAGAGCACCAAAATATATTAAAAGATATATTGAAAAACCAAAAATAATAATTATCTTAAGAGACCCTGCTAAAAGGGCATATTCTGGTTATTTACATATGCATAAAAAGATAATATGTGCTGATAAAAGGAATTTTCACAATATAGTAAGCAGAGTAAAGGGACCAGAAATTGAAGATGTTATTACTACCGAGAACTTATCAATAAAGGAATCAATAAAAAATGATAGAATACTGGAAGACTATATAGACGAAGACTATCTAGAATCATTCGGAGTAGATTTTGACTCTTACTTTGAAGATAATTTGTGGCCGTATAGGCATTTTCAAAACAGCTTGTATAGTTATCATTTAAAGAATTATAAAAGAAGGTTTAAAGATATCAAAATAATATTTATGGAAGAGTTGATAAATGAACCAGAATATACTTTAAAAGACGTCCTCTACTTTTTGAAATTAGATGCCGATAACATTTCTTTCAAAATACCCCATAAAAATGTTACAAAAGTTCCACAGAATGATATAGTAAGGTATCTATTACGTATATACGATAATGCACATAATATAATGGGTGCTAAATCGATAGTGGATAAAATGGTATTGCCATATCTTGGCAAAAAATTGTACAAAAATCCCAAAATCTCTAAAAACACATATTTGAAATGCAAAGATATTTTGATGGACGAGTATAAGTATTGGTATACAAAGTATGACAAATTAGAGAAATACTGGTCTTATTAGGGTTTAATTTTTCCCTACCTTTTAATTATTAATACTTATCGTTTTAAAATAGAATCCTGATCGAACAAAAATAAATAGATTAACTATTTTCAAATTTTATATGAACATGTCTAAGATTTGGCGAGGAATAAAGAACGTATCATTTTTGACTGTTGGCCTAATCATAGCTAAATGAACGTGAACATGAACATCCACATGAACGTGAAGAGTGAGCGCGCCGTTCTGTGAACGAACTTTCGCCCCCTTGGCATTTTAGCACGCTGGCAGTCTGGCAGTCTGGCGGAATCTCACTCGCTCGTCGTTTTCATCGTTCCCACGGGAGCTTCCGATTTATCATTGCGGTGAGGAGCCGTGGCGCAGCCTCGACGATCGCCAGCGTGTCGCAGATGAGGTCATACCCGCCCTCCAGCGCCGCCTCCTGAAGTTGATCGCCGATATTGGCATGGTCCACCGTATCGCGTATGACCTCCACCGCATCGACGTACTTCCGCGGCGTGTCCACACACCATCGCTCCCCATCGAGGTACGGTTGCGAGAAGCTCGGCGCCTCACCGCGCCATTTATTGAGGAACTTATTCGCGTTCCGATGCCAGACCGGCGGCCCGCCATGTTTTTCCAGCGCGGGAAGCGTGCGTGAGAAGAGCTCGAAGAGGAATACCACCGTTCGCCCTCCGTCTGTCTGGAGTGCGTAATTGGCTTGATGCACGGCGAACGATCCCGCCTCGAGGTTCTTGCAGAACCGACGCCGGGCCTTTCGTAGCTGCGAATAGAGAATATCGTCGATCACCTCCGGCGCATGGAACCGAAGCGCGACGAACGCGGTGCCGCGTTGCGCGATTTGCGCCTCTTGCTCGGTGGGTGAAAGCGGTGTGAGCGGGTTGGGGAAAAAGAAGGTGCGTCGCGGTCGACGGAGGTAGCTGCGTGCGGCGCAGACGAAGCGTGCGAGCCGCGGGAGCGAGACTGCGGCAGCCACATTGCGATCGGGGTCCACTGGGTCGATATAGATCAATGCGTCGTCCTTATACCGCTTTTGCAGCGCGCGGAAGAACGCTCTGTTCGGCATTCGCTCAATCTCGCGCGCCCCTTGCGTCCCCTCCGTCTCATCGTCCGTACCGTGCAGCGTGGCCTCTACTGCGGCGCGGTGCGCCTCGGGCACGATGACACGGCCGGAGCGCCACCGCGACGCCTCCTCGAGGAGCGGATGAAATCCGCCGGCGTGGATGACGAGCAGCTCGGAGAGGTACCCGGAAAAGCCTTTCACGCGCTCGTCGGCGCCGTAAACGTCGATCCCTTTGAGGAATTGTTTGAGGAGGCGGACGTCGTCGCGTAGCATGGGGGGGAGATGGCTTTTCACATAGTCGGTATGGAACGGCGTGCGATCGACGGCGCTTTTAATACTGGAACCGTCTCGGACACGGTAGCATGGCACGAGATCGACCTCGTAGCCGTCGAACTCGCCGGAGACATACGGATGCTCCGCATAGCGCTCCTCGCCCTCGGGAAGGATGGTATGACCGATGGCCAATCCCTCGTGCTTCAATGTGGAACGCGGTGTGTCCGGCGGGAACGGGAGGAAGATGTCGATATCCAGTTCGGTGAGGTAGGTACCTTTCGCAACCGACCCGACGAGGAGCGGCTCGAGGTCCAGCCCGCGCTCGCGCGCGACGCGACGGACCGTCTCGGAAAGTCGTTCGACGGCGTGTTCGATCTGTTTTTCCTCCGCCTCGTCCGGCGTGATACGCGCGAGCACCTCGTGTTCGATCTCATTGCGTTCGTCCATCGAAATCAGCGTTCCATATCTACCTTCATACATAAAGTTAGGGCTCGCTGGCTGGGCCGGGGCGATGGTGTGACGATCAGGCGGTTCAATGCAATATTTATCGTTTTGGGTAAATGCTAAATACGAGGAGGGCGCGTCGGTCGATTAACGCGACGAATGTGACGGTGACGTGATACGATCGATACCGATACGACAGCACCGAAGATCACCGCCCTCTCATGGGGTCGGTTGGAACTGGAAGGGCGCGCAGAGGCGCTGAAAGATGCGAAATGCTACCCCGGCGGGGCGCGGCCCTGGGACTGGACCGAGACGGGAACCAGCCACGGCGGCGGCATCCAACCGGCGGATGTGGAGGAGCTGCTGGAGAACGGCGCCGCGGTCGTGATCCTCTCTACCGGCATGAACGAACGGCTCAATGTGGCGGATGAGACGCTGCAACTCCTCGACGCGCGCGATATCGAAACGCATATCCTCCCCACGGAGGAGGCGGTGGAACGCTATAATCGGCTGCGGACGAAGCGACCGGTGGGCATCCTCGTCCATACGACCTGTTAGGGACGGATGAAATGAGAAGGTAGGATTGTGTGGAGCGGTGCTCGAATAGGGAACATCTATTCTTCGATCTGCGTCTATAGCGTTCGTTCTGGCATGTGAGTGCATATACGCATGTTCGTCTTCGAAATTGAATTGGACCGCGACGGAAAAGTTGAAATGAGACGATATGATTTTGAAAGTGTGACATTTTGTCGTGCACAGGAGAATGGACATTGTGAGGAGAAGTATCCTATGATCGATGGTCCTTCTGTATCATTCCTCTCGGGATCCTCGATCGAATCCGCTTTCGGTCTTTGCTATGAGCTTTTCGTTTCTGTTCCAACATCGAGGGGATGACATTTGGACAACAATGAATTGGAAGCCCTCCTCTATGATATCGAATCTGATCGTGTGGAGCGCAATGCTTCGATCTCGGGCAAGAAAAAGATCCATCAAGCGATCTGTGCTTTTGCCAACGATATGCCCGATCATAGGAAACCAGGTGTACTTTTTATCGGCGTCCATGATGACGGTGAATGTGCGAATATCGAGCTTACCGACGAACTGCTCCTCCAGCTCGCTCATTTTCGCGATGACGGGACGATCTTACCAATCCCTACGATGAAAGTCCAAAAACATGTGATCGACGATTGTGAGCTGGCAGTGGTTATCGTCGACCCCTCCATCGCACCACCAGTACGATACCGCGGCAGGGTCTGGATACGGGTAGGTCCACGCCGCGCCATCGCCTCGGCCCAAGAGGAACGACGTTTGATGGAGAAACGGCAGTCGAGAGACCTGCCGTATGATATCCGTCCGCTCCAACTCGCCACGCTCGACGACCTCGATCTCGATCATTTTAAAAATGTCTATCTCCCATCGGCGTTATCCCAGGAAATATTGGAAAGGAACGATCGTGATATCGAGCAGCAGCTCGTTTCATTACGCTTCGCACAGTTCCTAGGGGATGGTCCAACGAATACCGTCTCGCCTACGGTGCTCGGTGTACTCGTGACTGGAAGAGACCCCCAAGCGTTGATAAGCGGGGCCTATGTACAATTCCTCAGTATCGACGGGGTGGAACTCACCGCCCCGATCGCAAATCGAAAAGAGCTCACCGGCCCGCTCAACGATCTATTGCGAATGCTCGATGAACTATTGAAGCTCAATATTTCGATGTCAACCAACATCACCGATGGTATTCGAGAAAGTCGGCATCCCGATTATCCGATCGAAGCACTGAGACAATTGACGAGGAACGCGATCCTTCATCGAGATTATGCATCCTCTAACGCCCCTGTTAGAATCTATTGGTTTGACGATCGGATCGAGATCCATAGTCCCGGGGGTCCGTATGGCCAGGTCAATGCCGAGAATTTCGGCCAACCGGGGATAACGGATTATCGCAACCCACATCTTGCGGCGGCGATGAGGAACCTCGGATATGTCCAGAAGTTCGGCGTCGGGCTCCAGCTCGCAAAAGGATCGCTGGCCGAGAACGGCAACCCACCGCCGGAGTTCATCGTCGAGGAGACGAATGTGGTGGTCATCGTGAGGAGAGATGCATGACGAGCCCGATACCTATACTCACATTTTTCAATAACAAGGGCGGCGTGGGCACGACCTCGCTCCTTTACCATCTTGCATGGTTATTTGCCGATCAGGGTCACCGTATCCTCGTCGCAGACCTCGATCCCCAATCGAACCTCACCGCCGACTTCCTCTCGTTGGAGCGGCTCGAGGCGCTATGGAGCGATGAGGAACGACCGACGACGATCCACGGTGCGCTCCAGCCAATTGTGCGGGGTACCGGTGATATCGAGGAACCGATGCTCGAGCCTATCGACGACGACCTCTGGCTGCTGCCCGGCGACCTCCAACTTTCCGGCATCGAGGACGAGCTCTCAGCGCACTGGCCGAAATGTATCGACGGTCGCGAGCGGTCGTTCCGTGTGATCTCCTCGTTCTGGCGCATCCTCCAGGCAGGTGCGAAGAATATCGATGCGGAGCTGATCATGATCGATATCGGGCCGAACCTCGGCTCGATCAATCGCACCGCGCTCATCGCCGCGGACCGGCTCGTCGTCCCGCTCGCACCCGACCTCTTCTCGCTCCAAGCATTGCGCAGCCTCGGCCCGACGCTACGACGATGGCGTGAGGAATGGTCCGAACGACGCGATCGCAATCCCGTTCCCACACTCGAGCTCCCTCGTGGAGCGGTCGAACCCATCGGTTACATCGTCCTTCAACATTCCATGCGGCTGGATCGTCCGTTTAGAGCATATCAACAAGGGATGGCTCGGATACCGCAGGCGTATCGGACCCACATTCTCGACGAGAGGGGAGAGATGTCCGAAGATGTCACCGTATGGAACGACCCACACGCGCTCGGGTTGGTGAAACATTACCGCTCGCTCATGCCACTCGCGCAAGAGGCAGGTAAGCCGATCTTCCATCTCAAGCCCGCCGACGGGCTCGTGGGCGCGCATATCAAGGCCGCCAGCGAGGTCTATCACGATTTCGCCACACTCGCAGACGCGATCAAAGCGCAACTGCCTTCATTTGACGGATAATGTGCATCCAGTGCCATTACCGCTCATTGTGCCACTCAATGTGACCGGCCGTTTTTCCCGTCGTTTTCCGCGCGCTGGAGCAACGCCGCTTTGGTCGGACGGCTACGGGCTATGGCTGGTGCAGAAACCACCTGGTCGTCCAACGCCTCATCGGTTTCTTCGTGTGAGCCGCGGTGTGCGTCGCTGCGCACGATCCAGCTGAGGAGCAATAATAGAGCGACCACCGCTGCGGCGAGGACGATGATGACGACACCGCTCCAGCCACTGGCCAGTGCCGCGCTCTCCTCGGGTGCATCCGCTGCTACGTTTACGTTTGCATCATCCTTATCCTTATCGTTATCGTTATCGTTATCGTTATCGTTGTTCACATCCGATGCCGCATCCGGTTGCGTCGTGGTATCGTCCGTGGCATCGTCCGAAGCCACACGGTCGTGGTCGCTGTCAGCTTCTGACCCAGGACCATTTCCTACGCGCGATGGTGGCGGGTCGATGGAGAAGGTGCTGTCGGAGGTATCCACGTCCCGCTGGCCGAGCTTGTCGAGGAGCGTGATCCTGATCAACGCACCGCTCGCCTCCTCGTTCGGCGTCGTCCAGTTATAATATCCATCGCTCATGATAGGGATTGCGTCTTCGTTTTCGTCCACGGTGATGTTCGTCCAGTTCCCACCGTTATCCAGCGAGTACGCCAGTATCACCTCCATTGGTGGATAATCGCCCTCGACCTCCCATGTGATCGGATAGGAGGTCTCGTTCATCCAGTTCTCACCGCCGTTGGGCGAAGTGAGCCGCACCGACGGTTGCGACGGGGCTTCCGCCGGGGTGAGATAGGTGATGGAAACGCTATGCACCACCGGAATATTCCCGATGAACTCGCTCTTGAAAACGATCCTATAGCGCATGAACTGGCCATAGTGATGCGGCGGTATCTCTGGGCTGTTCTTCTCCTCATAGAATGTCCCAGGCGTCCCGTCGGGGCCAATATACTCCCAGTGCGTTCCGTTCTCGCTCACGGCGATCTGGAACTTGACCCTGCATCGCGCGTCGGTGGCCGCTTCCCAAACGATCCATTGCCATTGGTATGCGTTCACGGGGAAGGTGTTCGAGGTATACCATCCCTCGGCCGAATATTTCTCGACCGTGAAGTTCCATGTATCGTCCATGGCGTTGGAATACCGATCGCGGCCGCCGAAAAGGATGATCGAATCGCTCTTGCGAGAATAGACCATCTGGTGCCCGAACCGCGGCGAGGGACGCAGCGGTTGCTCGATCTGGACCCATCGATTGCTCGTCGGTTCATAGACCCACATATCGTTGTAGTCCGTGCCACAGAATCCGCCAAAGAGGACGATAAGATCGTTGGAACGATCGTAGACCATCTGGTGATATCCGCGCACCGGCGGGCGCGTCGACGGCGTCAGCTGCCTCCAGCTATTATCGACCAGGTCGTAGGACCAGGTGTCGTTGGCATAGGCGCCCGTCGCACCGCTCTTGACGAACCCGCCGAAGATGATCATCCGCCCGGAACCGCGATCGTAGACCATATCGTGCGCATAGCGCCCGGAGAGGTTGATGAAGCCGGTGACATTATTCCAGGTGTTGATGCCCATATCGTAGACCCAGGTATCGTCGAAGAAGTGTGCATTCGCGCCGTATCCACCGTGGAGCACCATCACATTGGCCAGTTCGTGATAGGCCATGGAGGGATACATCCGCGCCGCGGGATGCTCCGCAGGCGTTGCCAATGTCCACTTTTTTGTAGTGGGGTTAAAGATCCAGGTATCGTTGAAATACGATTGTGCGTTGCCGCCAAAGAGTACCACGCGGTCCCTCGCATGGTCGTAGGCCATGACATGCCCCGCGCGTGCTGTCGGCGCAGTCGGCGTATCCAGTCGCGTCCACGTCGTGTTCTTGATGTCGTACATCCAGCTATCGTCGTGATAGCGCATCTTGGAGCCGTCCCAGTGCTTCCCGCCGAAGAGGAGCACACGATCGTTGGTGGGGATGAAGACCATGGCGTGGTCCTCACGTGGAGTGGGTATCAACGAGCGTTGCTCCCAGGTCGTATTGTGGGTATCATAGAGCCAGACCTCCTCGCTGGCGTGTGATGTGCCGGTATGGAACGATGCGGCGCCGCCGAAGAGCACGATGCGGCGGGTCTTTTCGTCGTAGACCATGCTATGTTTATTGCGCTTGAGCGGCCAGTTGGTCGGCGACTGCTCGGTCCACTTGTTCGCGGTATAATTGTACTCGTAGGTATCGTTCAGCTTCTGGCCCTCCTCGGCGCCGTAGCCGCCGTAGAGGATGAGCGAGCGGTTGTGGACATCATAGGCCATGGCATGGCCGTCGCGGTGAGTGGGCGCTGAGGACGGAGCACGGTTTACCCAGGTTTTATTTGTCCGATTGAAGGCCCAGGTATCGCCATGATAGGTACTGGTGCCCCAATCGCTCCCGCCAAAGAGGATGGACAGATTATTGTGCACATCCCACGCCATCGAATGGAGCCATCGGGGAGCTGGTGCGTTATTCACAACCAATTTCGACCATTCTTTCTCCGTGTAGTTGAATTCCCAGGTATCGTTCAAGGGATCGCCGTCATCGCCACCGAAGAGGAGCGTTGTCTCATTCAATGTATTATAGATCATGGCATGGTACACGCGTGCCGCCGGCTTCACGCCGTCTTTGGGCGTGATCTCCTCCCAGTTCTCGCTGGTGCAATTGAAGGCCCAGGTATCGTTCCTCCGGCCTTGGGCATCATACCCACCGAAGAGGAGTACGCTGTCGTTCTTTTGATCATAGACCATGGCGTGCCCGAACCGCGCCGAGGGTCTCTTATCGGGGCAGTTCACGCGTCTCCAGGTATCGTTTGAGGCCCAGTAGTACCAGGTCTCGTTATTGGTATAGCCAAAGTTCGACCCACCGAACATGATGCTTCGCTGGCGTGAAGTATCATAGGCCATGGCCTGGGCGAACCGCGGCGTGGGGATCAGTCTGTCATCCATTTTCCACTCCCCGATAGTACTCTTGGTCGTCAGCTGCAGCCGCGCCGCCTCGCCGGTATCGACGAGTTCCACATTCTCGAACTGCCCGCCGTCGAAATCGGCGTCCGTGGTCTGGGTGATGGTCTCCGCCGCTGCGGAGCCCGTCGGCTGAAAGAGGGGGGCGGGAAACAGCCCTACGAGGAGAACGAGAACGCAGAGTATAGCAAGCGATAGCCGGATAGAATACGGTGACCTTTTCTGAATAATGTTTTTAGTGTTGTTCATTTCACCCACATCCGCAAGTTGGTGATCGCTAGAGCAAATACCGGACAATAGTACTCGTTTAGACTAAAAAGTATTGGGGTCGTTCCTAATCGGCATCAGACCCACATTGCTCGACCTCGGTGGGTATCAATTCCTCATCCACGGCACTCTTCGCCGCATGCCGGTAGGTGCGATAGCGTTTGATGACATCGTGCGCGAGCCCATCCTCGAAGTAATTGAAATAGACATAACTGAAGATGGCGGTGATGGGGAGATAGGTGATGAGGAAGGTGACGAAATTGCGTATGAGGAGGTACGAATCCATCTCGCGCATGGCGATACGGATGATGATGAGGAGCGTGCCCACGGCGACGAGCGCGCCGAAGGTTCGCGACCGCAGGCCGGAGTAGAGCTTGAAGTCCTCGGTCGGGCCCGCGATACGCGCATCGAGATGGTAGAACACGAACCAGGGGAGGATCAACGCCGGGATGAGGATCGAGACATTGCTGGCAATACTGAACAACTGGTCCACGGTCATCGCTTCGAGGAGGATCGGGTTGAGGCTGATATTGACGAAGAGGATGATCCCGAAAAAGATCTCCCACATGAACGCGAGCTTGAAATGGCGCCATGGGAACGAGTCACGTTTCGGTGGATTCGAGATGGTGAGGGTGCGCGTATCGAGCATATGCGGGATATTGAACACCCAGCGATGGAAGAAGACCTCGATATGCCGCCCGCGCCCCACCTTCTTTTTCTCGTGTGTGATCGGCGTGATACCTTTGATCTTGAGGAGCGCGTTGGGGAGCATCCCGCGCAGGAGAAGCGACATGAACCCGATAACACCGAACCCGGCGATGAGGAAGCCGTATCCGAGGAAAAAGAAGAGGAGATAGAATAGGAGGGTGGCGATGACGAAGAGGAGAAGGAACCGGATCATGCCGAGGTCGAAGAAGAGATCGGTGGAGGTAAAAAGGTAGATGACGAGGAGGAACGCCGGCGGCGCGGCGATGAGGAGGAAGAGGAACTTGAGCCGCTGGGTGGGGATGATGCCATCGGTCTTATAGCAATAATAGGTACGTATCCCGGTGAGGAAAAAGATGATCACGAGTCCTGTGAGGAGGGCGTTGATGATGTCGCCGAAGGAGAACCGGCGCTGGAAGACGAGGATGAGCCCCATGATCGAATAGACAACGGCGACCCAGAAATAGAAACCGCGCAATATACTGCGGTCGTGTTCCCTTAGGTTATAGTAGAACAATGATCGAGGCCCACGTTTCATATACGCTCCCACAGCACACTATCTGGCACTGATAATCCGCGCTGCGATAAATAGTTTCGGAATGGAGAAGGGGGGAAGAGGGGAACGGGGGAACAGGGGAACGAGGGAACAGGGGGAACGGGGGAACGG
>CAZSUE010000008.1:0-9355 GCA_964609045.1 uncultured archaeon
CTATGATAGCGATTTCGTGCTCGAGGCCATCGACCTCACCATCTACGAGCGCGATTTCCTCGGTATCATCGGCCCCAACGGCGGCGGCAAGTCGACACTATTGAAAGCCGTCCTCGGGCTCCTCGAGCCGGACCGAGGCACGATCCGCATCTACGGGAAGACGGTGGAAAAGGGTCGGCGGTATCTCGGGTACGTGCCGCAATATTCGCAATACGACAAGGAGTTCCCTATCAGCGTCTGGGATGTGGTGCTCATGGGCCGGCTCCCCAAACGCGGCCTCCTCCAGTGGTATCGTAAGAAGGACAAGAAACGTGCACGCGAGGCGCTGGAAGCGGTGGATATGCTCGAGTTCAAGGATCGGCACATCCACAGCCTCTCCGGCGGCCAGCGCCAGCGCGTGTTCACCGCACGCGCGCTCGCCAGCAACCCGCGCGTACTCCTCCTCGACGAGCCCACGGCGAGCGTGGACCGCGCGGTCCAGACCAATATCTACGAGCTGCTCAAGAATCTCAACGACTCCATGACCATCGTGCTCGTGACCCACGATATCGGGGTGCTATCCTCCTATGTGGACCGCGTCGCATGCCTCAATAAACGGCTGGTCATACACGACGACGAAGAGAAACTCTCAAAAGAGCAGCTCGAAAAGACCTACGCCTGCCCCGTGGACCTCATCGCGCACGGCGTCCCACATCGGGTCATCGGTGATCATCAATGACGCTCCTCGATCTCTTCGCCTATATCGACCGCCCGTTCGTCCAGAATATGTTCATCGCCGCGATCCTCGCCAGCATCGCCTGCGGGATCATCGGCACCTACGTCGTGGTCAAACGGATCGTGTTCATCAGCGGCGGGCTCTCCCATACCGCGTTCGGAGGGATCGGGCTCGCGTACTATCTCAACTTCGAGCCGATGTGGGGCGCCATCATCTTCGCCGTGGGCGCGGCGATACTCGTCGGGCTCGTCAATCTCCGCGCGAAGCTGCGCGAGGACTCGACCATCGGCGTGCTCTGGGTGGTGGGTATGGCGGCGGGGATCGTGTTCATCAAACAGACGCAGGGCTATGTCCAGGACCCGATGAGCATCCTCTTTGGGAACCTTCTCCTCGTCGCGCGGCAAGATCTCTGGTATATGTTCTATCTCATCATCGCGATCGTCGTGCTCGTCATCCTTTTCTATAAGGAGTTCCTTGCGCTCTCGTTCGACGAGGAGTTCGCCAAGATCTCCGGGGTGCGCACCGGTCTCTTCAATGTCGTCCTCCTCGTGCTCGTCGCGCTCACCGTGGTCGTGGTCATCAAGGTGGTTGGCGTCGTGCTCGTCATCGCGCTGCTTACCATCCCCGCCGCGTTCGCCGGGCTCTTTACGCATAATATGAAACGTATGATGGTGCTCGCCATCATCCTCGGGCTCATCCTCTCCGTCAGCGGTCTTCTCGTGGCATGGGAGTACGATCTCCCGCCGGAGGCGATGATCGTGCTCGTATCCACCGCCGCGTTCGTCGTCGCGCTCATCGTCAAACGCATCATGCGCCGGGGCGAGGTCCAGCAACAGCTCCACGAGCATCTCCATTTCCATCTCGGGGACAATGAATAGGTAGAACCCCACACCAAAGCGGAAACGAACGGACCAAAAACACAACGAGGCGTTCGATCATGGCAAAGGACAAGAACGGTTCCAGTGGTTCCAGTATTATCTCGATCAGCCTACCGCGAAGGATCGTGGACGATATGGAGATCGCCGCAGACGAGATGGGCTATATGAGCCGCTCGGAGCTGGTCAGAGACGCGATCCGATCGTTCCTCAAAGAGAAATCGCATCTCGACCATATCGAGGGGCCACTGGAGGGCGTGGTCACACTCCTCTATAATCATGAGCACGGTGCGCGCGTCTCGGAGGTGCGCCACCAATATATGGACCTCTTTCGTTCCTTCCTCCATTCCGATTTCAACGTCGACCAGTGCTCATGTTGCGAGGTGCTCGTCTTCTCCGGCGACGCCGATAAGGTCCGCGCCGCATTCTACGATCTGCGCTCGATCAAGGGCGTCGAGGAGGCCAATATCTATATCGCGTCGCGCTGTGCCACGCCGCAGTTCCCCATGCACTGAGCACCGCCCGAACGCATGCATATCGGTGCCCGGTTTATTGCATAAATGAACGGGGCACGGCGAAAAAGAGCTCGGGATCGGCCAATCCCACGCCCGGTCGCGACCCGCCGCATCCCAGTGAGACCACCGGTCGACCGGTGACCAGTGGGTATGCGGTGCACTCGCCGCAGATGGCGCCGATGCCGCTGGTGGTACACTCCACCCCCATACCAGTGCGCGCGGTGATCGATCGGACCGCGCGCATCGCCTTTGCGGGGCGAAGGATCGTGATGACGATATCGGGGTCAAATTCCGCTTCTGGGATCGGAAAATAAAGGATATATTTCACCCCCTCGGCGAGGCGCGTACGGGTTTCGAGATATTTCATTCCCGCCTCCACCGAATCCGCGTCGCCCCACCCGACCAATGTGTGTGCCAGTTCCCGTTTCGCCCCCCTATCGAAGGGGTCGAGACCGAGGTTATAGCGCGCCAGCGGGCAGGAGATATCGTCAACCTCGACATAGAAACGCGCGCCGGCGCGGGCGCGGCCGAGAAATGTGCAGTGTTTCTGCGGACTCCCCGCCCGCTCCAGTTCCCTGGGCCGTTCGTTGCTAAGCAAGATCCCGACGGTATCGTGCAATGTCTTTCCCTCGCATCGGTGAGGCGCTATGAACGCTTACCTTTTTCGTTGACAATAACGATGACATGACATGACATGACGATGACAATGATATAATATGGTATGATATGGTATGATATGATATGATAGGTTATAATAGGTTATGATATGACGTGACAATGTCGATGTCAATGTCAATGCTGACCAAAATGGAGGTAACAGTGACGACTTCCCCCTCAGTCGCTGCTTGCATGGCTATCTCTATGGTCGTAGTCCCGAATACATCTGGCGAGGCGTTTCGATCTCCTCGAATCTCCCCGTCTTCTTATTCTTGCGCACGTTGTCCCAGTGGAAGTAGCGCCCGTTCATGGCGATGTAGACGCCGGGAGGGAGCACCTGCACATAGGCGAGCGCGCTACCGAGGTTAAAGAGCCCGTCGGAGCTGCGGAAGGTATATGGGATCATCGCGCCGGTGAGGACCACTGTCTTGCCCTCAACGCGCTTGGCGAGGAGGTGTGCGGTCTCCACCATGGTGTCGGTCCCGTGCGTAATAAGGATCCGATCTTCCGGCGCGTCTTTACAATTGAGCGCGATGATCTCGCGCTCCGTGTCCGAGATCGAAGTACTGTCGACCATCATGATCGTACGTAACTCCACCGGCACGCGCGAGCGGCCAAGCTCTAACATTTCACCTATATGAGTGTTGTGGAGGAATAGTTCGCCGGTGATCTCGTTATATTCCTTATCGAATGTTCCGCCCGTTACGAATATATGTATGGCCATACTGCGGGTGACCGAGTAAATCGTTTAAAACTTTACGGCTGGCCCACGCGCCGAACATCACATGGCTCCTGGCTGGAACCCTCTCGTCCATTACCAGGTGCTCGTTTGCCAATAGACATATCAATACCGAGCTCATTCACGTCCCAATACATTCATGGCTATGCGAGATAGACGCCCACCGGCGAGGTGATAGCGTGCGGGACGATCGGGTGCAAGCGAACGAAGAGAAGAGGAACGATCAGAGCGCCTCGACTGCGCGTGGGCTCGTCCATGTCTATACCGGCGACGGGAAGGGCAAGACCACCGCCGCGCTGGGGCTGATGTTTCGCGCAACGGGCAAAGGGCTCAATGTCTACATGATCCAGTTCATGAAAGGCGACATCGAGTACGGAGAGGTCGCCGAGGCGCGCAACCATCCGAACTTCACGCTCGTCCAGTTCGGGAGGCCGGACTTCGTCGATAAGGACAATCCGGCACAGATCGATATCCAGTACGCGGAGGATGCGCTGGCGCATGCGGAGACGGTGGTTTGCGATCCCGATTGGGACCTCGTGATCCTCGACGAGATCAACGTTGCGCTCGAATGGAAGCTCGTCCCGCTGGAGCGCCTCCTCGCGCTCATCGAGAAGAAGCGCACAGCCACCGAGCTCGTGCTCACCGGGCGCTACGCGCACCCGAAAATCATCGCGCGGGCACACTATGTCACCGAGATGGTCGAGGTCAAGCACCCGTTCCAACAGGGCGTCCTCGCGCGCGACGGCATCGAGCATTAACAAACCCCGATCATGATCATCCTTACTTACGGTTACTGACCCACAAGCGGAGAGGTTGTAGATGGACAAAAGCGAAGACGAGATCGAGAAGATCCGCACGGCGAAAACGAAATGGGAACGCGAGACCTTACAGCCAGTCATGGACCGCTACCCGGAGCGCCGCGACGAGTTCATTACCACCTCCAGTCGCCCGATCCGGCGGCTCTACACTCCCGCCGACATCGCGACATTCGACTATCTCGACGAACTCGGGTTCCCGAGCCAGTACCCGTTCACGCGCGGCGTGCAACCGACGATGTACCGCGGGAGGCTCTGGACCATGCGCATGTTCGCCGGGTTCGGCACGGCGGAGGAGACGAATAAGCGCTATAAATACCTGCTCGCGCACGGCGAGACCGGGCTCAGCGTCGCGTTCGATTACCCCACGCTCTACGGGCACGACACCGACGCGCCGGAGGCCGCCGGCGAGTTCGGCAAATGCGGCGTGGCTATCTCGTCGCTCAAGGATATGGAGATACTCTTCGACGGCATCCCGATCGACGAGATCACCACCTCGATGACGATCAACGGGCCAGCCGCCATCCTCTGGGCGTTCTATCTCGGTATGGCCGAGAACCGCTCCATCCCACTGACCACGCTGGGCGGGACGATCCAGAACGATATCCTCAAAGAATACATCGCGCAGAAATCGTATATCTTCCCGCCGGAGCCGAGCATGCGGCTCATCGTGGACACCTTCGAGTACGGCACGAAGCATGTGCCGCGGTGGAACACCATCAGCATCTCCGGCTACCATATCCGCGAAGCGGGCTCCACCGCCGGACAGGAGCTCGCGTTCACGCTGGCAGACGGGCTCGCATATGTCGAGGCCGCAAGAGAGCGCGGGCTCGAGGTCGACGCGTTCGCGCCGCGGCTCAGCTTCTTCTTCAACGCGCACAACGATTTTCTCGAGGAGATCGCGAAATACCGCGCCGCGCGACGGATATGGGCGCGGGAGATGAAGGAGCGGTTCGATGCGAAGAACCCGCGCTCATGCTGGATGCGGTTCCATACCCAGACCGCGGGCTGCTCGCTCACCGCGCAGCAGCCGGAGGTGAACCTCGTGCGCACCACGATCCAAGCGCTGGCGGCCGTGCTCGGGGGGACGCAGTCGCTCCATACGAACTCCATGGACGAGGCGCTCGCGCTGCCGTCCGAGAAGGCGGTGCGGCTCGCGCTGCGGACGCAGCAAATCATCGCGCACGAGAGCGGCGTCGCCAACACCGTCGACCCGCTGGCAGGGTCGTACGCCATCGAGGCGCTCACCAACGAGCTCGAGGAGGAGGCGTATCGCTACTTCGACAAGATCGATGCGCTGGGCGGCGTGCTCCCCGCCATCGACAAGGGGTTCTTCCAGCAAGAGATCGCCAACGCCGCGTACCAGTACCAAAAAGAGATCGAGGAGAAGCGGCGCACCGTCGTCGGCGTCAACGAGTTCTTGCTCGACGAAGAGATCGAGATACCGCTCCTACGCATGGACGAGAAGGGCGAGGAGACCCAGCTCGAGCGGCTCAAAAGACTGCGCGCAACGCGCGATCAGAAGAAGTGCGACGCCGCGCTGGCCACACTGCACGATGCGGCCAGCTCCGAGAAGGACCCGAAGCCGAACCTCATGGGCCCGATCCTCGACGCCGCGCACGCGTACGCCACCCTGGGCGAGATCTGCGGCGTGCTGCGCGAGGTGTTCGGCGAGTACCGCGAGCCGTCGATATATTGAATTGAGGGAAGTGAAGGGTAAAGTGTGAGGGGTGAAGGGTGGGGAGGGAATGGATTGATTCCCGCCTGCTGCGTGCGACTCAGAGTGTCAAAATAATACACTGATGGACTAGGCTGCGGTACTCGGTCGATCGACGGGATGGCGGTTTGGGCTCGTTCGGTTCCTTCGTATCTGCGTTCGCATCCCTTGACTTGACTCTTTCACTTCAAAGTCTGGATCCGTTCGACGATGTCTTCGACGATCGTTTTGGTGGGGGCATCCAACTTTACCAAGCGTTCGGCATTACCGCTCCTGAGGTATTCGGAGACATATTTCAAGGGTCGCAATATGGTAGATATACTGGGGAGGGTTTTCTCCATATGGTCGAAAGTCTCCGTGATCCAGTCATGATTTCCATTTATAATTCCGGGTAAGAGGCGATTCGCGATCGCATTCACGATACTGTCGAACAGATCGTTTTCTTCTGCCGGCGCGGAATCAGCCATCGCTCCCAAATGTTTAGTGGTTTGCTCAAAACCTTTCGTAAGAATATCGCGCGAGGACCCACGATTTTCGACACGCCATTCTTCCAATGAAAAGAGCATCGATGTTCGTAAAATCTCCAACAACGCAGCATTAGTCATCTCCTCTGCGCCAAATGCTGAAAAGATCGCGAATGCGTCTGTGAATGAGCGTAGAGCTCTGTTGTAATCTTCTAGTATACGATAGATCCGCCCGATATTCCCCAACGCCGCGGCTTCGCCTTGCCGGCAGCCGATCTCTCGATCGATCTCCAGCGCGTCGCGATAGTGTTTCAATGCGTTCTCCATATCGCCTTTATCTGCATCCAGCTTCCCAAGAATCCGAAATATGTTCGCCCTTAGCTTATCATATCCCCTATCCTCAGCGATATCTAATGCATGTTCGAGGTGCTGTATGGCGGTTCCACGATCCCCCATCGTACGATCGAGTGCGCCCCGGCGAAGATATGCTTTGCACGCACTTCGTGGTCTATCGTGTTTGATCGACAGATCGAGAAGCCGTTCGTATCGTTTCTGTGCTGCTTTCAATTCTCCTCTTCTCGCGAGGATATCGGCCGATACCCTCAGGTGTTTCAATGCTACACGCCAGTTCTTCTCCGATCGATCGCGCTTGAAATTCGTTCGCGCCTGGTCAAATGCCGCTTCGAGCGCGCCCACATCACGCAGTGTTTTCGCACCGTCCAGAGCCAGCCTCTCATCCATTTCCCATGGGAACGCCTCTGCACGCAATCCGTATGTCCGCGCATGATCTCTCCCCCTCTCGAAGTGCGACTCCTGTAATTCCGTATCGCACTGTTTCTTGTAATATCGGAGCTGGTCCTCCAATTCGTCCAACGGGTAGAGCAACCGGATGAACTCGATGAGGTAACGGTATTTCTGCCTCAGGGTCGAAAGAACGCGCATCTGGTACCAGATCATGAACAGTTGATCGGAAAAAATGAAATCGGCACATTCGAATAATTTATCGACCGTTGTATGATCCATCTCCTCCGGAGGTTCCCTAAAGCGGACCACACCTTTGTCGATGAGCCGCTTGAGTTGTTTGGATATGACCTGGTACGTTTTATCCACATGCGTCTGAAGCTCCCGCACCGTCGCCACACCGTTCTTCACCATCAGGGCGTGGATGATGGTGCGTTGATCGTCCGAAAGCCCATCCAAACGTGCTTGATAGTACGGTGTGAGGTCGTTGAGGATCCGATCCAACGATCGAAGCGTGGACATGATCGGTTGGCCTTTCAACATATCACATGCCATGAGGATCAAGCGTGGATAGCCGCCGGTCAGTGTGGTGATGGACTGTATCTTCTTTGTGATTCCCGCGACTATGTCCTCCTTCCGCGGGACATTTTCCAGATATCTGTCTATCAATTCGGCGGTCTCTCGATCATTCAGCACAGAAAGATGGATCGTGTAGAAAAAACGGTATAACGGCTCGTTATAGTTCTTAATTTCATCGAAAATCGTGATGGCAGCACCTACTACTGTGAACCATTTCTGCGTCTGGAGGATGGCTCGTAATGTTTGCCGATCCTTTTCATCCTTCAAACTCTTGTTCAATATCTCCTCGAGATTATCGATCAAGAACACGAACTGAACCTTCTCTTCGAGCGCATATCTCCTCAGAGCATCGAGGATCCCGTCTAATCGATCATTTGTGTCGCTTTCAGGGGTGTGAATGCTGACAAATTCTTCCCCGAATACTTCTAGATAGAGATAGGCGAAGAGATCGGTAACACTGGCGATACCATGGTAGTGATCCTCCTGGACCATCACCGTCTCGATATCAGCGCGGTTCTGTGCCAGTCGATCGTCAACCATCCAGAGCAGCATGGATTTTCCAATACCTCGCGGGCCAATGAGAAGGTAATGCTGTGATGAATCCGTTCTCCCGCTCCCCGCCAGACGATCGAGGAGGTCTTCGAGAACCCCGCCGCGGTCAACGAAGAGTTGTTTGCGAGTAGCCGGCTTCATGAGCGCTGGGTTGTATGTGTAGACCTCAGCCATTCATACCACCGCGACATCGTTTGATTTGATGAATCGTTCTATCTTATTTGGAAGTGCGGGAAATGCACTCATCGTCCCATCCCATGGAAAAGCCGAGCGATATTCGTTCTCGAGCGTTTCCATAAACTCCTTCAATTTTCCTTTCAGCATGCCGGGTGTCGGTGTGCGGCCGTATATGATCCCCTTGAAATATTCGGTCTCTTGGGTCAGCAGGCGATGCTTTCCAAACTCTGCATGATGCAGTCTTCCCGGGACCTCGAATAGGTCTGCTATGATCGATTCCGATCCTTGAATAACAGATTCGAGCATGGATCCGTCCACGTCATCATCGAGGGTCGGTGGCCATTTTGCGATAAGGATCGAGTCTCTTCGATGAAGGAGGAAGAGCGCCGTGATCGTATGAAGTGCCAATCGGCCAGTGCCATAATGCCGTACCCACCAATTCTTGAATATTCGTGCGGAGAAGCCATAATGGTCGTCTTCATTTTTTACAATATGATACTCGCCTTCGAGAAGCTCGAGCATATCGCGAAATCGTTTGCGTACATAGCGTCCGTCTCTTCGGCGAATTCGCGCTAGGAACCCTGCATAGAGGGCGTTTTCCGGTAACGGCCCAGATTCAGCAAGCTGTGTAAGCAGACCCATGGCAGGTCTATGTAACTGCCCGTATTGAGCTCGGGAGGGCTCGATCTCGGAGAATTCAGATTTGAACCGTGGACCGAGAACGAGATTTTGATAGACCTTCAGAACAGATCCTTCGTCGATCCGTGAAGTCTGCCTGCGTGCAGCTTCTATCAAACCTTTGATCACGA
>CAZSUE010000008.1:9365-16264 GCA_964609045.1 uncultured archaeon
TGAATGAAAAACGGCGACCATGGCTCAGTGAGATATGCTACCGCATCTACCGCATCCTCCGTCAGGGTGAGATTCTCGGCGTTGGCAAGGGTCCGGATAAAATCCCGGGCCGTATCATGGTCGAATGGGTGGATGATCAACCGGGAGAGATCCGAGAGCTTCTTTTTCGTTCCGATTTCCTCTAGGATCATATCGATACTCGTCGAGCCCGCAATAATGAACCGAAGATGTGTTTTGATCGATGGATTATTGCGCAGCGAATGGAACCACCAAAGGCATCTTTCACATTCCGTGGTGCCACATTCGTTCTGGATCGTTTTCAAGAAGATCGCGAACTCATCCAATAGAACGAGGTGCGACATTCCCAATAACTCGAGATTCTCTTCCAATAGTCTGCATGCACCATCGAAATAATCGTCATCGAGCGGTACCGTCTCACCGGTGACATCTCTCACGAGCTGATCAATGAGGGGCTTCACCGCGCAATATCGTTCGCATTCAATGAAATGGACCTGATGATCCCGAGGATTGGCATGCAAATGACAGAGGATCGATGTTTTCCCGATCTTTCTTGGACCCTCCAATAATAAATGGGAACGTTCCAATTCATTCCAAATCTGCTCAACGAGATATTGACGATCAAAGAAATCATCCCCTTCGACAGGAGGTCCAACTATATTGTGGATCATTCGCTCGCCTTCTTAGACATTAGCGTCTAATAGACTTAAAAGATATTAGACACTTTCGGCTAATAGACAAAGACGTCTAACCACCGCCCAGGAGTGCACCCTACCCCATTGGTGGATACGACGGATCCCCGTTCCACACCACCGCTCTCTCTCATCCATGGCAATAAACCGCTAAAATTCTTCCAATGAAAAGAGCATCGCTGTTCGTAAAATCTCCAACAACGCAGCATTAGTCATGTTCGATCACACTTTCGCATACTTGGTCGGCCGAAGATGCGGGCGACTACGAGATCGTCGTCCGTATTCATGACCCAATACTCGCCGTCGTCTACGACGAGGATGCAGTTGGCATAAGGGTAACCGAAGAGGAAGAAGAGGAAGAAGAAAAAGACAAAGTCGATGTTCCAGGTTACACTCTGCCGATCTTAACTCTAAGTGTTATTATAGCAGCTTCTGTGTACTATGACAAGATAAGATCTCAAACTAAAGAGGTCGGAATAGTATAGAATGAACCTAGGCGTTCTGTAATGGCACCTTTCATCCCGCCCAGTAATTGTTAATAGCTTTTTTGGGCAAAAGATATATAGTCGACCTGCAGCGCCACACGAACAGAAGCGCTGGTTGAATGGCACCGTGGCCCCCGATCATTTTCTGCACGAGAAACGAACGGTACGACCGGCCGGCCCAAAAAAACATAGAAGACCTCACACCCATGGTGCCCATGGTGCCCATAGTTACCCTATGCACACAAGCTCATAAGCTCGGTCAATAATCAAAGACAACACTCGCGCAGAGAACCGTACCCCCCGACCCATGGACCTGAAGCGGGGGCCTTTTTTATTGCCGCCCCCGCTCGTCTCATATCCTATCGTATCATATCGTATCGATCTTGGCGCGTTCGCACCGTTCCTTCTTTTCTTTTAGTCCCGTGCTTTGAGCAGCCGCTCCTTGATGCGCTTCGTCATACCGAGCGCTTCATCGAACGGGCGCTGCCACATATTGCGCCCGAAGATGAACCCGGTGACGCCGGCGCGGATCGATACCTCGGATTTCTCGAGCAGGTCCTCGTCCGAGATCATCTTCCCGCCGGAGATAAGCACGAGCGTGCGCCCCGCCGCGCGTACGACGCGCGTGACCGATCGTTCGTGGTCGAGGTCGAGCAGCTCGTCGTACGGCGCGGGGTACTCGTTGGCGCGATCCGGCTCGATCTGCGGGTAGTTGAGCTTGACCACATCGGCACCGAGCTCGCACGCCACGCGCGCGGCGTACTCCACGGCATAGAGCGAGGTGGTCCCGCCCTTCTTCTCGATCGCCTTCCCGCGCGGATACGCCCACATGATCACCGGCATGCCGAGCCGTTCTGCCTCGGCGCGCACCATCATGAACTGCTCGATATCGGCAGGCTGCGACGGCGAGCCCACATAGAGCGTATAGCCCACGGCGTCCGCGCCGAGCCTCACGGCGTCCTCCACCGTCCCTGTCATCGTCGAGAGCGCCTCCGCGTCCGACGGGATATTGGTCTTCCCGTTGATCTTGAGCACGAGCGGGACCTTGCCCGCGTATTTCGACATATATTTCTCTGCGAGGCCGATGTGGAACACGATCCCGGAATAGCCGCCCTCCTCTGCCAGTTTGCATTGGAACTCCGGGTCCTCGCTGGGCGAGTTGGGGAAGAAATCGCGCGGCCCGTGCTCGAGCCCCTGATCGATGGGGAGCAGCAGCATCGTGCCGTTGCCGGGGCCGTGTTCGTAGAGAAGCCGATGCAGTCGTGCGCGTTTGCCGATGCTGAGGTCCATGTCCTCCAGTGTTAACGGTTTGTCATTCATTGTGTCACCACATTTCACATATTGCTTTGGTCAGTGTTCGTCACTTGATGTTACTAAATGCAAGTCAAGTCAGTGTAAGCCAGTTAAAGTCAGGTAAAGTCAGTGCTGGTTACTGTCGGCTCATAATAGGGTCAGTAACAGAACAATTGCGCCAGTTCATAGAGATCGAGGTCCACGGTCTTGAGCCGCTCCACGGCGAAGGTGAGCGGCACGGGCACGATCGAGTTGTGCTGATAGCTCGCCATCATCCCGAACTTGCCCTCCGAGATCATCTCCACCGCTGCCACGCCGAGCCGTGTGGCCAGGAGCCGATCGAACGCGGTGGGTGAGCCGCCGCGCTGGATGTGCCCGAGCACGGTGGCGCGTGTTTCGTACCCGGTGCGTTCCTCGATCTCAGCCGCCAGCGCCTGCCCGATGCCGCCGAGCTGGATATGACCGAACGCGTCGACCTCTTTCGTCTTTTCCGACATCGACGGGAAAAATTTCTCCACGCCCTCGGCGACGATGACGATACTGAAGGTCTTGCCACGCGCATGCCGCGATTTGAGCGACTCGCAGAGCTCTTCGAGGTTGGGCTCCACCTCGGGGATGAGGAACCCGTCCGCACCGCCGACGATGCCCGCCACGGTGGCGAGCCAGCCCGCGTTGCGCCCCATGACCTCGACGATCATCACGCGGTTATGCGATTCTGCGGTGGTATGGATCCGGTCGATGGCCTCCATGATGATATTGGTGGCGGTATCGAACCCGATGGTCGTCTCCGTCGCGTTCAGATCGCGGTCGATGGTCTTGGGCACGCCCACCACTGCAATTCCCTCCTCGAAAAGCTTCGCCGCCACACCGAGCGTGTCCTCGCCACCGGTGGCGAGGATGGCGTCGATACCGCGATCGTCGATGGTCTTTTTGATCTTCTTCACACCGCCCTCGATCTTGAACGGATTGGTCCGCGACGAACCGAGGACCGTGCCGCCGCGGGGGAGGATGCCGGAGACGCTATTGATATCGAGCGGTTTGATATCGTTCTCGATCAACCCCGCCCAACCGCGTTTAATGCCCATGATATTGTAACCGGATGAAAGTGCTTTCCGTACCGCTCCGCGTATGCATGCGTTCAAACCGGGTGCATCGCCGCCGCCGGTGAGGATCCCTATCGTCGTCATATCTATCAGCTCTATTTCCTAATCTCAGTAACAGTCTATTTCGAGAAACGCTATTTGGTACTATCCGCTCCCACAGGGCGCACTTTTCCATAGAATAGTGTTCGCTCGTCCGTGCACCGCATGTGGGACCTCGTCTCGATAGGAGCTAGCGGGGTGTTCTATTTATGTTTTGTCTCTGTGAGTCAACCGTCCCCTGGCCAACCGCCCTTTGGCCAACCGCATGCAGCGCACGATCCGCCGCGCGGCGCGAGGGAGGCCGCATTGACGCGTTCAGAGCGTTTGTACGCCAAACGAGGTCCCTACCGAGAGCGCGGCCTTGATGAGTGGATCGTCGCGGGGAACGAGGCGCTGACCGCTGCCGGCCACGATGAGGTCGACCTCGCCGATCGAGCCGTTCTTCAAATTCACCATCTTCCCGAACGCGCCCTCGATCACCAGCTCCATGGCGTGATGCCCGAAGAGCGTGGCGAGGGTGCGATCGTAGGCGGAGGGCGACCCGCCGCGCTGGATATGGCCCAGTGTCGTGACGCGTGTTTCCAGTCCGGTGCGCGCTTCGATCTCGTTGGCGATGACGCGACCGATACCGCCGAGCCGGATCGGATCCGTACCGTCGTCCACCGTTCTCTTGACCACGATCTCGCCGCCGGCGGGACGCGCGCCTTCGGCGACCACGATGATACTGAACCGTCGCCCTTTCGTGCTCCGTGCATTGACGATGTCGCAGATCGCATCGTAAGAAAACGGTATCTCCGGGATGAGGAGCACATCGCCGCCGCCAGCCACGCCCGCGGTGAGCGTCAGCCATCCCGCGTAGCGGCCCATACACTCGATGATCATGACCCGGTGGTGCGACATCGCCGTCGTATGGATCTTGTCGATGGCGTCCACTGCGGTGGCCACGGCGGAATCGAACCCGAAGGTACGGTCGGTGCCGTTGAGATCGTTATCGATCGTCTTCGGGACGCCGACGATCTTCAGCCCCTTCTCCATCAGTTGCTTGGCGATGTTCATCGTACCGTCGCCGCCGATACAGACTAAAGCGTCGAGCCCGAGGGCGTGGTAGTTATTCAGCACTGTATCGGAGATATCCTCGTAGCGCGTCTCGCCGCCCTCCTTCACCGGCCAGCTGAACGGGTTGGAGACATTGGATGTACCGAGGATCGTCCCACCGCGGGTGAGTATCCCCGAAACGGACGCATAATCCAGTGCGACCGTATCGAGATTGCCGAGGCCGCAATAGCCGTCCTTGATCCCAATGACCTCGACGCCGTAGTCGAGGATCGCCGTCTTCGTAACCGCACGGATCACCGCGTTCAGCCCGGGACAATCGCCGCCGTTGGTGAGGAGCCCGATCCGGTCGATCTCATCGCTCGTCGATACTGGCCCTTGTCCGTCATCGCCCGCTTCCGTCGGCGTCATGCTATCTCCTCGTGCACCAAGCACCCGCTTTGCGATCCTATCCTATCGTCGTCATTGTGGCGAGCGGTAGATGAACCGCGCGCGTCGCGCCTCGTCACCGGCCTTATATCGACCGTCCTCTTCGCCGATCAAATGCGCGATCTCGGCCATGATACGATAGGTCGCAGCGCGATAGGTCTCTGCGGCGGTATCGTATTGCTCGCATTGTTTTAAAGATATGGGTCTTCCCACTTTGACGACGACGCGGCAGAGGGTGGGGAGCAGCGCGCCGCGCGGGAGCGCCTCGTACGAGCCGATAATGCCCACCGGGATAACGGGCACACCGGTGTCGATGCCGATGCGCGCCACGCCGGTGTGCGCGGAAAGCAGCTTCCCGTCGCGGGTATTGGTCCCTTCGGGGAAGATGCCGAGGAGGCGCCGCTTTTCGAGCAACAGATCGCGTGAGGCCTCGAGCGCGCTCTCGTCGCCGCTGCCGCGAGTAATCGGGATCTGGCCGAACCCGGTGAACATCTTTTCCATCAACGGCGTGGCGAAAAGCTCCTCTTTGGCGAGAAAGTGTATCTGGCGTGGCACGATGGCGGGAAGGAGCACCGTATCGAGGTAACTGAAATGGTTGGCGGCGATAATGGCCGGGCCCGTTGCGGGGATACGCTCCGAATGGCGAATGCGCATGCGAAAAAGGACTCGCAGGACGGGCGCAACGAGCGCTTTGGCCGCACGAAAGAGCGGGGTATAGCCTTCATCAGGTATGGCGCGAGGCATCGATGATCATCTCCCCACTCATCTCGGACTCCGCGCGACGATCATCGTATTGCGAGAGGGACGGTTGCGTTTCTGTTTCCAGGTCCTTGGCACGCAGCGCATCGTCGAACCGCTTCGCGCGCGGGTTGTGTTCGCGTGGCGGCGTGAGGTCGAGTAACTGTGCGATGGCGCTCATGATCTCGTCGACCATGGCGACATAGAGCGCTTTCGTCCCCTCCTCGCGATAGTAATGATCGAGATCGAGCGGCTCACCGAAATGAAGCTCGGTCTTGACGAACCGTGGGACCAGTTTCTTCGGCGGCAGGATCTTGTACGAGTTCGTGATCCCCACCGGAATGACCGGCACCTTCGTCCGATGCGCGATGCGCGCCACGCCGGTGAACCCTTTATAGAGGATCCCGTCGGGGCTGCGCGACCCCTCCGGATAGATGCCAAAGAGGTGCCCCTTCTCCAACACCTTCACCGCGGTCTCGATGGCCTCACCATCGCCGCAGCCGCGCTTGACCGGGATCTGGCCCCAGTTCGAAAAGAGGAAGTTCGACCACTTCGTCGAGAAGAGTTCCGCCTTGGCGAGGAAGCGTACCATCCGGCGCGTCTGTTTCATGACCACCGCGGTGGAGATGAAATGATCCAGCATCGATTGATGGTTCAGCGCGATGATCGCCGGACCCGCCTCCGGTACATGTTCGACGCCGGTCACATCCTTGATATAGAATGCATGGAGCGGGAGCCCTGCGATCAGATTCGTGATGCGATATACGAGCGTGGCGTCGGTCTTTTGTCGTCGAAAGCGTTGGAACATTTTCTCTCCTCGAATGGAAATCGATCGTTCGAATATGGTATGATGGTGGATCGCTCAATCCTCGTCGTCTCTGAAGTGCAATAGGCATGTTCGGATGTGAATGTGAATGTGAATGTGGATGCGATGGAAGTGGATGCGATGGATGTGGATGCGATGGAAGTGGATGCGATGGATGTGGATGCGATGGATGTGGATGTGATGGATGTGGATGCGATGGATGTGGATGTGATGGATGTGGATG
>CAZSUE010000008.1:16364-22345 GCA_964609045.1 uncultured archaeon
GATGTGGATGTGATGGATGTGGATGCGATGGATGTGGATGTGATGGATGTGGATGCGATGGATGTGGATGTGATGGATGTGGATGTGATGGATGTGGATGTGATGGATGTGGATGTGAATGTGGATGTGGATGTGATGGATGTGGATGCGATGGATGTGGATGCGATGGATGTGGATGTGAATGCGAATATGAGAGTGCGACCGAGATTGGGAGTGAATATCTCATTGAATGTGCATGCGTACCCGCCAACCGTGGTGGGGCGGGGCGGCCCCCCACCGCAAGTCCCTCACCCCCAGTGCCTTCCCGACCCACCGCTCATCGATCCCATCGACCGCAGCGACCGCCCCACCGCGCGATCAATTTCTTGTTCATGTAGACCTGCACGATCTCGCACTGGTTCGGACATTTATCGCAATCGAAGGATGTGGTCTTATAATCGAAGTCCGGGATGTCGAACCCGTGGAAGCTGGTGGCGCCGCCGTTGTTGTAGGCGTGTTCCTGCGCAAGAAGTGCCGCGCCGATGGCGCCCATGACGCCGAAATGCTTCGGGATGAGCATCTCGTGCCCGAGCGCATGTTCGAACGCGCGTCTCAACCCTTTATTCGCGGCAACGCCGCCCTGGAACATGATCGGAGGCTGGATCTTCTTGCCCTTGCCCACATTATTGAGATAGTTGCGCACCAGTGAGTTGCACAGCCCGTTGAGGATGTCGGGCTTGTTATGCCCCATCTGTTGTTTGTGGATCATGTCGGATTCGGCGAACACGGTACACCGCCCCGCGATATTGACCGCGGTCTCCGATTGGAGCGCAATATCGCCGAAATCCTGGATCTTGATCCCGAGCCGTTCCGCCTGATGGTCGAGGAACGAACCGGTGCCCGCGGCACAGACGGTGTTCATCGCAAAATCGACGACGATCCCGTTCTCGAGGATGATGATCTTCGAATCCTGACCGCCGATCTCGAGCACGGTGCGCACATCGGGGAGGATATGCGACGACGCCACCGCGTGTGCGGTGATCTCGTTCTTCGCAATATCGGCGCCGATCATCGCTTTGGAGAGCCGCCGCGCTGAACCGGTGGTCCCTGCGGCGACCACTTCGAACCCGTCGGGGAGCTTGCGCTGCAACTTCGTGACGCCATTTTGGACCGCCTGGACCGGTTGGCCCGCGGTGCGAATATAGACGGTGGCGAGCACTTGTTGCCGCTCATTTATTACAGCGAGATTGGTACTGACAGACCCCACATCCAGGCCCAGGTATCCCTTCATCTTTCCGCCTCCGTACGAATTTGACATCGATCGTTTCTGGCTCAAAGGTTGGTATCTTACTTCGCGGGTGCGCCTTCTTCCGTTTGATCATATCGATGAACGCTTCCAGTCGCGTCTCGAGCCCGGCGCGGCCCGTTTGCTGATCCATGGAGAAGCTGATCACGGGGAACTCGAGATCCCTACTCATCTTGTGCAGCATGGTATAGGCGGTGATCTCGGGCAGACAGGTAAACGGATAGACATGCACCACGCCGTCGAACCCGCGTTCGTAATAGAGCTTCGCATCGCCGATGCTCTGCTGACCGTGCGCGCCGATATCCTCCGGACAATACTCGCCGGCGCGTTTCTCGATCTGGCGCTCGCCCTTCACACCCCAATTCTTGTAATTGAGCTGATGGTAGAGATATTGCATCTCCGAGATCTGGCGATGGACCTCAACACCCATCTGCCCCAGCATCCGCTCGATATCTTGGTTCACGAACGGCTCGAGGACGAGAAATATCTCACCCACCAGTCCGAGCTTGACCACATCGCGGCTCCGGTCCACCGGCACCTTCTTGAACTCCTCTTCGTTCGCTTTCTTCGCCACCCGCAGATCGCTCTTCGAAACCGCGTTGGCGAGCCGATCCAGCGAATGTTTCAGCGCGCGTTCCGAGTCGCCCTTGCGCTTCTCGTACGGGCGGGTCAAACGCGCCAGTTCGTGCACGCGGTCAGTGGCATGATGGAACTTGAACATCTTGAGCGTGGCGCGGACGAATTTAAAGAAGGTGAGGCTGGGCATGTGGCTCTTCCAGGATCGGTACGCTGCGGGGATGTCGGCGTGGTAGAAGACATGCATGGTGAAATCGTAGCCGAGCCTATTGAGGATCTCTTCGCCGAGATAGCCGTAGTAGCCGTATCGGCATGGGCCGTGGTCGGTGGTCATGTGTATGATCTCGGCGCCCATATCGAGCGCGTTCTTCCAGTCGCCGAGGTTGACCTTGAACGGAAGGCAAACGAATTCGGGTGAGTGCTCGAGCCCGAACTCGAACGAACGCTTGTTCGGTTTGGGCGGGACCACCACGTCGAAACCGATATCTTCTACCCATCGGTGATGGCCGATCCAATAATCGTTCATATGTGCAAATCCTGCTATCATCTCATTCACTCCTCTATCATTTTTTCAACCTATCTCAGTATTGTGGCCATCTATCTCAATCGTTCTCATTCTCAACCGCTCTTCACAGTATAACATGGTTTGGCTGAATGTACAGCTAGATGTGTAGGTTCCATCCCATCATCGTCGTCGGATCATATCGACGAACGCCTCGATGCGCGTCATCATCCCCGCCTCCGCCGTATGCTCGTCGATGGTGAGGATCATGAACGGTTTCTCGTACTGCGTCATCCTGTTCTGGACCACTTCGACGAACATCGAATCGGGGCCGCAGCCGAAACTGGTAACGAAAATGACGCCGTCGATGCTTGGGTCCTCGGCGAAATAAAACGCCGCGCCGGCGATATCGCCGGTAAATTCCCAAAGGAACGGTATCGTCGTCTCCGCTCGTTCTTCCGTCACCGCTTTGGGTACATTATGCGCCGTGGTGAGCCATGCGCCCATCTCTTCCAGTTTTTTGAAGAGGCCGAGGTTCACATACTTGTCGAAGAGGTTGTAAGGGTGTCCCACCAACCCCACGGCCAGTTGCCCCTCGCGCGGTCCCTCGCGCGGCCCCGGCGGGCGCTTGCCGCTCTTTACGAACCGGAACGCATCTTTCGGGAAATATCCGAGATCCTGCATATAATGGTCGTACGCCTCCTGCGCGGCGACGCCCGCTTCGTACGCCGCTTTGGTCTCGGACCGTTTCTTGCCGAGCTTTTTTCCCAAACGCTTGATCTCCCGCTTCATCCGTCCCTCGTTGGCGTCCATATTGACATCGATGACCGATGGGAGGTCGACGAACGAGTGCTCGGCGACGAACGAGAGCCCGAGGAACTTCGGGCAGTTGTATTTGCCCTCCTCCATGGAGGCGATACGGGGGATGAAGATATGATCCACATCCTCTTTGAGCGACTCCACATGACCGTAGAAGACTTTGATCGGCATGCAGACCTCGTCGAACGAGCGGCGCACCCCGTAGTCCATTTTCTCTTTCGTCGTTCTGCCAGAGAATCGTAGCTCGACGCCGAGCTCGCGAAAGTACCTCAACCAGAACGCGTCGTATTTGTAATGAAGCAACGCTTCCGGTATACCGATAACTGTCGTACGTTTCCCCTCCGTTCTTTTCGTCTGTCGGCATCAGTGGGTATCTTTCAAGTTACTTAGTTACTGTCTGAATAGTATATGACTTGAACTACACCTGCTATCAACGACTACAGTGATGGAGAACTACTACATAAGCCTTTATGTCCTGACAGGGACGATGGCTACTAACTGTTCAGCATCTATTGGCGCGGCCCGCCGGTGCTGCGTGAACCGCGTCCCCTTCGCACCTACTTCAGCACTCACGTTCACGCTCACCGCTGTCGAACGAAAAAAAAAAGAAGAAGCCCCTGCGCGGTCCATGCACCAGGAGGACCACCAATGCATCAGGGGTCGGTGTTCAGAGCCGCTCGGCATGGGGGGTGGGTTTTGCGCCAAGCTGCAGTGCGAGCAGGTGTCGTATCTCAACCATGGATGTGCACGCCGCGCATGGCGCCAAGAGGCGACGGGGGCGACGCTCGGCGCTCATTCCACATGGAGGTCGTAGGGCCAGGCGAGGATGCCGCCGTCCATGAACGCGACATCGTCGAAGCCTGCCCC
This sequence comes from uncultured archaeon, assembly GCA_964609045.1. Lineage (GTDB taxonomy): Archaea > Thermoplasmatota > Penumbrarchaeia > CAZSUE01 > CAZSUE01 > CAZSUE01. The sequence goes on from CAZSUE010000008.1 coordinate 20,414, forward strand.
CGCGAGGATGCACTGTGCACAATAGCCGCGCAGCGAGACCTTACAGAAGGTAACGATCTTTTTGTCGTCGGGCAGCTCTTCGAGCCGTTCTCGCAGCTTGCCGATGGGGATGAGCGTCACGCGCTCGTTCTCGAACGCAAGCTCTTCGAACTCCTTTTGCGTGCGCACATCGAGCCAGACGAATTCCTCGCCCTCGTCGATCATCGCTTTCACTTCCATCGGCGTCACCGACTTGGCGACACCGTGGATCTTGTTCTCGATCGTATTGGCCGCATGCGCCAGCGGGTCCAATGCGGCGGAGTACGGCGGCGCATAACCGAGGTCGAGATCACGAAGATCTTTATAGGTCGCTTGGAACCGGAGCGCGGTGACGAGGACATCCACCCGTTTGATCGCGTCGCCCGGGCCCACCACCTGTCCGCCGAGGATGCGACCGGTATCACGCTCGGCGACCAATTTCACGAGTATCGGTTTGCCTTCGGGATAATAATGCGCGCGGTCCGGCGCCGGGATGAGCGCGGTCACCACATCGTACCCGCGGGCGCGCGCGTCTTTCTCCGTCAACCCGCTCTTGCCCACATTATAATCGAACACCTTCACCACACTGGTGCCGACGATCCCCGGGAAGGTGGTCTCCTTCCCCATGATATTGTCGGCGATGATCCGACCGTGCTTATTGGCGGTGGAGCCCATGGGCACGAAACATTTCTCGCCGGTGACGATATGGTAGTTCTCGACGCAGTCGCCGCCGGCGTAGATATCGGGGTCGTTGGTGCGAAGATGCTCGTCGACGATGATCCCGCCGCGCTCGCCGATGACCAGCCCCGCTTCTTTCGCCAATGACACATTGGGGCGCACGCCCACGGCGATGAGCACGAGGTCGGTATCGAACTCGTGCTTGTTGGTGATCACCTTGGAGACATTGCCTCGTGAATCGCCTTCGAGCTTCAAAACCTTCTCTGAGGTATGGATCTTGACCCCTTGGGAACAGAGATGCTTCTCGAGAAATGCGGCGCATTCAAAATCGAGGAGCCCGGGAAGGACCCAATCGAGCATCTCGACGATGTCCACATCGATATTATTCGCCGCCAGCGCTTCGGTGACCTCGATACCGATGAGCCCGCCGCCGATGATCGTCGCTTTCTTCACCTTCTTCGAGGTCACGGCGTTTTGCAGCGCCATGGCGTCGTTGGGGTGGTTGAGCTTGAAGACATTGTTCAGGTCGATGTTCTCGATGGGGGGTACGAACGGGAGACCGCCGGTGGCCAGCACGAGCGTGTCGTACGCTATCTTCTTGCGCGTGGTGGTGGAGATATGGACCGTCTCGACCGTCTTTTTTTCGCGATCGATCGCGGTTGCAAGCGTGCGGTGAAGGACCTTGATACCTTTGACACGTTTGAAATAGACCTCGTCGCGCGGGACGCCCACCGGTGTGCTGAGCAGTTCGTCCAGCGTCTCGATATTGCCCTTGATGCAATAGGGCATGCCGCATCCGGCATACGAGAGCACCTCGCCGCGTTCGATAATGGTGATGTCTGCATCCGGATCGAGCCGTCGCGCGCGCGCCGCCGCCTTGGGGCCCGCAGCCACGCCGCCGATGATCACAATTTTCTGCGCCGTCATAGTATTTACCTCCGCTGTTGATCTATCTCGCTTGGGTCAATTTCGGATTACGGGTCGTTGACGCTTTGAGTTGAGTTGGTTCTAGAACCCGGGAACCGCGCCGTGATACGCACTACTTGGTATTAAACCTTGCTTATTAACGCCGTTAAAGCCGGGAGCCAGCAGCTGCGCCCTCCCGCGCGACGCCGCCACCGACCCGACGCTCGTTTTACCGCTCGAGCAGTTCGGAGCCGACGCCGATGGCCCACCGCCCAGCGTTGTCCAGCCCCCCAGCCCCCCCAGCTCCCCCTGCTCGATCAACTGTTTGAG
>CAZSUE010000009.1:0-17064 GCA_964609045.1 uncultured archaeon
GTAAGCGCTATCCAGATCGACTTCGCGCGCGATTTCGCCACGCCAGCTTCGGCCTCTTGCCATGCGCGAGGCGCTCGTGCTCGGTTCGCTCGCGGACGGAGTTTATACCGTTCGGGTTCGGCCCCTACGACACGGCGCGGATGAGCCAAAAGTTCGGCAGATAGAACGGCTCTTGCGTCTGTTCCGCGCCCTATCTGCCTGTTACATAATAATTATGCAACAGCCGGATACCTATGCCGACTGCAAGTCTACGGGAAACCCAAGCCGGCCCCGGAAACCTCCACGCGCGCCACTATTGCCGCAGCACGTTCCCGCAATTCGTACAGAAGATACCGTCCTTCGGCAGCTCGTTCCCGCAATAACGACAGTATTTCGTCTCCAGATTTTGGCTTGCCGATTGGATACTGGACCGAAGCCCTGCGATCGTCTCGGACTCGAAACTGCCCAGCGGCCGGCGTTTGCCACCGTCGATTGCGCGCGGTTCGTGCGGCCGGAACTGCCTCAATTCGCTCCCCAGCATATCATTGACCGACCGTTTCGCGCGATGCGAGGAATGGCTATACGGCGACGCCTCCAGCCCGGGCATTGGCCGACCCGCGTACGGTGACGGTCCCGATCCCGATCCCGATCCCGGTCCTGGTCTTGTGCCGGGCGCGGCATCCGTCTCTGCTACGGCGCGAACGCCCAACCGCGTCTCGGCCGTCTGGCGCACACCACTGTCATCTCCGAACGCGGCGACCAACCCGATATCGTGTTCGCCCGCGCGCGCGGGCATGAGCACGAGCTCCACCACTCTCTTTGCATCTGCTGGGAGTGAGGTGATGGGCGCCAGGGGCTTGAGCGAGAAGTGCGCGGCGTTTGCCGCCGCGAGCCGGACCTCGACATCCGTCGCCGCCGCGCCGCCGTTGTTTTGCATGATGACACGGACCGCGGACCAACGCCCCACACGGAGCCGCGGCCGCGTCTCGTCCACCGCCTCGATCGCGAGTCTTGGCCTCGACCCTGTTCCCCCCACACCCGCCTCACGCACCGCTTGCAGCGTTTCTTCCGCTTGCAGCGCCAACCGCATCGCCGCGGCGATATCCACCGCCACCAGCGCCGTCTTGGCGCGCTCGAGGAGCTGGGCCGTCTGCAGCGCGCGACGATCCGTTTTCGCCATCTCCGCCCCCACCTCGACCCGTTTGATCGTGCTCACCGCCTCCTGATAAGCCTCGACATCGATATCGAGCTTCTTCAGTGTCCCCCGCGCGCGCCACCGCACATGTTCGTACGGGTCGTCGAGGCACACGATCAATTTCGGCACTGCGCGTTCGACATAACCGGGTCGATGCTCGCCGATGCGTTCGAGCGCGTGCACTGCGCACCACCGCAGATGGTTGAGTGGATCGTCGAGACAGGCGGCGATACGGTCGACCGCACCCTTGACCAGCGCTGGCTGCTGCCCGCCGATCTTACCCAGCGTCTCCACCGCGCACCATCGCACCGAACCCTCCTCGTCGCGTGTGGCGCGCACCAGGTCGGGAACGAGTGGCGCCACGGCATCGAGATGGTGCTTCGCCACCAGTGCCAATGCGACCAGGGCATATTGGCGCAGCCGCGCGATCGGCGATCGTAGTGCGGCGGCGAGTTGCTCGACGACATAGGCGGGATCGCGATCCGACGCTTTCTCGATGGCATAGGCGGCGTACTGACACACCGTCTCGTCCTCGTTATTGAGGCAATTGATAAGCGACGGGATCAGCTGCTCGATATTTCGGCCGATGCGGCCGAGGTAGTTCAATGCATAGGTCCGGATCGCGCGCTTTTCGTGCCCGAGATGCTGCACTAATGCTGGAATAATGAAATCGGGCCGTGTCCGGCTTACGGCATCGAGCGCAAAGAGCACGGTCTGGTACATCCCATCCGGCCGATCGCGTGTCTTGTGCCAGCGCTGGTAGGTATGAGCGTCGATATGCAATTTCAGTAACGACGGCACGCTCTCGCGCACATAGCTCGGGAACTTCATCGCGATGATCCCAAGCGTGCGCGCCGCGCCGATATAGACCTTATCGAGCTCGGGTACCGGCCGATCGGGGTGATAGATCGGATAATTGAGACATTTATTGAGGAGGGCGGTGGCGATATAGACCGCTTTGGGGTATGCGAGCGCGATATTGCCGAATGTATTGATGAGGTTGACCGCGACCTCGAATGTTTTCGGACCGGCGTTCGGATGCACCACATGCTTGAGGCGTGCGTTCAGAATATCGGCGAGATCATCGATACTGCCGAGAAATATCGACGGCTGCGCGCGTGAGAGCTCGATGAGTGCGTACGATCCACGCCGCCGCAGCTCGAGGTTCTTCGCCCGCGCCCTGTTGAAGAGCGACCCCAGCACCGGCTTGATCGCGTTGGGTGCGCCCCGCGCGACATTGGCGAGCACCTCGACGGGGAGCCGGTACCGCGTCTCCTTCGGATCGAAGACGCAATCCACCAGTTGCTCCACTACGGGCGCCACCGCCTGTGGGTCCGAGGCGGCGCGGTCGCACAGCTCGAGGTAGGCTCCGTGCCGGCGTTTACTGCTAGATGAGCTGAGCCGTTTGAGCAGTTTTCGAACATCGGTCATCGATCACGCCTACTCTTACTCTCTACCGTCCAGAATGCCTGATGGACCGCGCGCATCGCGATTTGATATGAGCCGCTGCACCCACCTGGCGATAGTTCGCTTAAACAACAATAGAACAATAGGGGTGGTTGCATAAAGTCTTTTGCGGGAAAGGAGTAGGCTCGCAAAGGATACCTTCGGACCTCCGTTCTGCAGTCGATCAATGTAACAATTTCGAACCTCTTTGGAAAGTCTGGCAAATTGTCGAGGTTCTCGATCCTAACAGCATGGAAAGGCGCGCCTATAGAGAGGCGGTGCACGGCTATTGAGCAGCCGCAGAGCATCTACACCCACAAACAAGCAAGCAAGTAAATAAGGAAGCAAGTAAGGAAGCGATCGTGCGAGCGCAGCTATTGCTCTATTACGGATATCGATGCCAAAAACGAAGGGTGGTGGGGAGATTCTCCGGCATAGAGATAAAGATCTCGCGTCTATCGTGAAAGCAAATGACCGAACGTCTCGGTCCTTGATTACCGATAGCCCCCAGCGGCTCGGATCAGTAACGAAACGAGGACCGGAGCCGGCTGTGAACCAGCCACGGAGACCGTGGCCGATACCCGTGGACGCTCACGATATTCGACCTTCGGTCACCCGCCGCCGTTTGCCGTACCAACCCACCAACCGCGCGGCCGCGGAGGTGGTCGCGACGACGCTGCGTCGAGACCGTATCGCGGATGCAAGCACCCACGGAACGATGATCTTGCAGCGCCTTATTGCCGCATCGCACGACAGTAACGGGGGGATCGCAAAGGCCATGGTACCCATACGCGCATGACGACCTGCGTCAGCGGGTCGAAGTCGCGCATAGGTGAAACCGTCAGCCATTCCTGGGTCCCAAATGGTCCCACAGGGATGGAACCACGGTGAACCGGATCCCAAAGCGCCGGGAGCAGAGAGCGAATGAGTTCCAACGTACCGAGAAAGACCCTCTTGATCCATCACCGACCGAAACCGGTGACGAGAGGGGCAGTCGCGAGATCGCTGTACTGAACTGGTCTTTATGGACACGCCGGAGAGGTACGACCGCGATCAGTACCGTATGAACGGTCCCGAACACAACGGTCGCCGAGTCCTCCCCACCATTACACTCTATACCACTCAAGACATATAACCTTTTCTGATCTCGAACGGAATAGATTAGCCCAATGGCGAAACTGTATTCTATTTAATAGGTGTCCCCTAAGAAGAATGGCAAAATTATATGGAAGTGTTAGATCTGAGCCAGGGCGAAAAAGCGCGGAGAACAGCTTCCGCAGTTGGGTACGCATGGAGATGAAGCGTTCTCCCTCTTATATAGCATTCAGCCCACTATTTAAGGAGCATAGTAAGATGTTAGGGCCTAATAGTCTTTTCTATGTGCTGCGTACCCGAATCGTGCTGGAGATCGCCCGAACCGGTTGACCGCCGATACCGCAGCGGAGGGCGCCTCTAATGGATGAGTATGCTCAGACCGGCGAGAGGCGGGGGCCGAAACGCTGCGCCGGGGTATCGTCCTCATCTCGCACGCCGAAACAGATACGCCATCGGACCGAGATTTCATATAGCGACTGGGTATTGAAGGGCGCCGATGAAGATCGGTTCGGTCGCGCTCGCTGGACGTGCGGTACTGGCGCCGCTCGCCGGGGTGAACGACCTCGCGTTCCGGGTCCAATGCGCATCCTATGGGTCCGCTATGAACTGGACGCCGATGGTGAGCGTGAACGCGGTGGAGCGGAACAATAAGGCCGCGCTGCGGCTCGCGGCAACCGCCCCCGAAGAGCCGTATGTGGTGCTCCAGCTCTACGGCACGCGCCTCTCGGCGATCAAACACTCCATCGAGCGGCTCGAGAACGATCCATCGGGACAGATCGCGCCCGCAATCTTCGGGTTCAACTTTGGCTGCCCCAAGCGCAAGATTATGGCGCAGGGCGCGGGCGCAGCGCTTTTGCGGCGTCCGAAAAAGATCGGCGACATCGTCGCGACCATGCGCGCCGCCACCGATCGACCGATCTGCGCCAAGATTAGGTTGGGGATCACGCATGAGTCGGCGCAATACCTCCGAACCGCGAAGACCATCGAGGAGAACGGTGCCGACTTCATCGTCGTGCACGCGCGTTACCAGACGCAAGATTTCCGTGGGGAGGCGCAATGGGACGCCATCGCCGAGATCAAACGCCAGCTGACGATACCCGTGGTCGGGAACGGCGATGTCGTCGACGGCCCCAGCGCACAACGGATGCTCGATCGGACCGGCTGCGACGCGGTCATGGTGGGCAGGGCCGCCATGGGGAATCCCTACATCTTTCGCCAGATCGATGAGTACCTCGCAACCGGGCGCGAGCTCGGCCACAAGAGCAAAGAGCAACTGTTCATCGAGTACCTCGAGCTCGCCGAGCGCTATAATGTGAAACAGACATGGATCGCGAAGCACGCGCACTTCTTCACCAAACATGTTCGAGGCGCACGTCGGCTCCGCGACCGCCTTACGGTCCATCACGATGACCCCGAAAAACTGCTCGCATGCTTCCGAAAATATCGCGCGAAATGTACCGAGAACGACTGAGTGTCGCGATCTTGTGCCCACCCATGGCACTTTAGTACCAGGTTGGTTACCTAACCGAATCATGGATAGAATGCAGTTGGGTGAACAACCATATCCCAACCGGGTTATGGATTGGTGGGGGCGGAATTGAAGCCGGATGCGAGCCGGGTCCATTCCGCACCTGGCACGCCCTATCGGCGATCGGCACCCGCGCCAGCAAAAGCAAGGAAACCGGTTAGGAACCGCTATTCATCTTCCGGACCGAACCCGTCATGTACATCGCGGTCGCGGTCCCGATAGCTCGTCACCGGACAGGGGCTGAGACAGCGTTTGCATCCGGTGCAGCGTTCGCCGTCGATAACCACTACCCGGTCTGCGTTCAGTCGTAAAGCGTCGTGCTCGCATCGGCCGACACAGACACCGCAGCCGATACAGAGCTCTGCGCGATAGACCAGTTCGCAGAGGTCGCGCACGGCCTCCCGCGCCGCCTGGGCCGATGCAGCGTTCACCGTCACCGCACCCTCCCCAAACACGCTGATCGACGAGCCGATGGTGAGATGATCGTCTATAGGCTCCGGTTGACCAAGGACACACGCCAGCGCGCGAACGCGATCGAGATCGATGGGGCGCGAAAAGGCGCCTTCGACACTGATCCCGCCGCCGCAGGGCGAATACGGCTCGCCGGCGGCGAAAGTCAGCTCACCCTCATCACGCTCGCTCGGGACCTTGTGTTCGGCCATCACACGGTCGCGCACCTTGCGCAGCCCCTTCGGGACAGATTTCCAGCGCCAGAGCCCAGCCTCGACCCACTCTTGCGGATATCCATGCGCTGCGGCATATTCGGCCAGGTACCGCTCCCAGCGCTCGTAACCGGGAAAGGCGTCACGGATGATATCGAGGTCCGCCAGCGAACTTGCGGGGCAGAGCCAGCAGCCGATCCTTTCCATTCCGCGGCGGTACCACTCATTGAACGGCGCGTCCTGCTGGAAGATATAGAGCCAGACATCCAATGCGGTCCATTGCTGGATCGGCGTCACTGATAATTGACCGGGGACCCAGGGGTTGCGCCAGACCTCCGGGCTACGTGCGCGTTGCATGGACTCGTACCGGCGCTGGCCGATGAACGAGAGCACGCCATTGGGGAAATGCTCGTAGATGAGGCGCGTGGCGGGACCGAGCTTACAACTCTTACAGCACCACCGAAAATCGCGACCGGGCGGGCCGAACTGTTCCAATCCGTCCCAGAACGACTCACCACCCTCCTCGATGAGCAACGGGAGCCCGAACTGCTCGGCGATGGCATGGACATGCTCCACCGTCTCCGGCAGTTCAAGCCCAGTATCGATGAAGAGGAGCATTGGCTCGATTTCCGTCTCCAATACGAGCAGGAGCGTGGCCAGCGAATCTTTGCCGCCGGAGAACGAGACCGCGACCGGCAGCCCTTCACCCTTCCCGCCCTCGCCGCTCACCCGTTCGATCAACGCACGAGCGGTCGCACGGAGATAATCGAGCCGCGGGCGGTTCGCGTCCACCGCGTCGGCCCACTCTACCGGCTCATATTGCGCCTCGGACCGTTCCTCGTCCACCATCCCACGCCATCTCGTCTTGACGGCGACGCCCTTTCCGCCCGTTCTCATCTGCTCCGTGGTCATCTTCGCCCTCCCCGTGGCGACGACGTCGCCGTACGAATCGAGCACGATCACTTCGTCGTTCACCGCGATATCGTCCGCAACGCTCGCCACACCGGGAAGGAGCACGCTGGCGCCGTCGAGGATGAATGTCTCGACGCCCTCGTCGAGCTTCACCCACCCGGAGGAAAGGGTGGAAAGCATGCGGTGCGCTGCAGTGAGCCGTGTGACGAAGGTGAGACCGCGGCGGTCTGGGTCGCGCACCTCGTACCGGAGCGCGCCCATCACCTCGCCGTCGATGATGACCTCGTCCATTCGGTCCAAGGCCGGTGCGCGGTTGAGCACCACCAGTTTCCCCTCCGGCGCCAATCCCTCACCGCACCCCATACCGAACTGCGTGTCCAACCGCTCGCGCAGCGTGGCAAGATCTGCTTCGAACGCGGGGCGGATATCGCCCGGCGGGGTGTGGCTCACCTTCGTCGTTCTCGAACTGCAGCTCCCGCAACGCTCCTGCGCAAGGATGGGGAGATGGCACTGATGGCACCATCGGAGCAACATTTTTCCAAGTCGTACAACGCCCATGATTGGGCGCTAGCCAGCTACGGTTTTATAAAAGCTCCTCATCGTTCGTCCATCTCCCGGTTGCTGGCCGCCCACCACTATCGCAAACAAGTTGGAACCCTACAATAGAAGGAGGGGGTGACAGCGGGATGACAGCGGCCAAATAATAAGCGCTTGAGCCAGAGAGTGGCACCGGATCGAGCTGAAGGAGGCAGCTACCTGATCCGCTCGTACGATGCAGGCATGATCGCGAGGGTGGCGATGTATTTCCCGCCGGTGATCTGGACATCTTGCATTTGCACATTCCGCAGCTTCTTGATACTGAACGAGAACTGGTTGAACTCACCCGGCGACGCGAACTCCAGGATCATGACATTCTCGCTGCTCGAGTCGTCGTCGCTTCGTGCCATCTGACGCTGCACCTCGTAGACCATCTTCAAAGCGTCGTCGGCGTCGGAGACGGTAGAAGGCTCCGCCGAAGCGGACCCCGGATCACTCGTTGAGAGCTCCTCCTCGCGGTCGGTCAATAACTGATAGAGCGTCTCGCGAAGCTCGGCGTTGTTCCATGGCTTCTCGATGAAGTTGTCGACCTTCGCCTTATTGATCGCGTCACGGGCCACATGCAGTTCGGAAAAACCGGTGACGATGATGCGCAACGCATCGGGTAGCTCGTCGCGGACCGCCGTGAGGAAATCCACACCGTTCATTCCCGGCATACGATAATCCGATAGCACTGCATCGAACTTCTCGCGCTCCACCTTATGGAGCCCCTCTTTGGCGCTGGAAGCGGTGGTGAGGGAACACTCAAAGAGCCTATTGCGCTTGATCGTCCAATAGAGCGCATCGAGCACATCCTTTTCATCGTCCACGATCAATATATTGAAGACCTTCGCAGCGGGTGAGGAATCTGAGGGGTCCGATCGTCCTGGCGCCGTTCGCCGTTTCTTGCGTCGTTTCTTCACGGCCATACTCTATTACCGTCCGTACGGGGTGTGGTATATTTGAATTATTGTCCCTCGAGCGGGAGCATGATGGTGAATGTGCTCCCTTCACCCGGGCTGCTGTCAACGGCGATCGTTCCACCATGATCGTTGATGATGCGGTAGCTGATGCTCAGTCCCAAGCCGGTCCCTTCCGGTTTGGAGGTATAGAACGGGTCGAAGATCCGATCCAGTCTCGCGGGGTCGATACCGCTCCCCGTATCCGCAATGACGATCTCCACCGCGGCGCGCTCACCGTCCGATCCTTCCATGGTAGTTCTCCGCGTGGTAATGACGATCTCGCCCTCGGTATCGATGGCGTCGGCGGCGTTGACGAGAATATTCATGAACACCTGGTTGATCTGGCCGATATTGCAGACGACCTCCGGAAGCTCGACGAGATCAGTATCCACCGCGGCCTTATATTTCAACCGATTATGGACGATCATCAATGTATCGCGCAGTCCCTGATTGATATCCGCCGGTTGACGCGTTTCATGGTCCGGGCGGGCAAAGCGTTTCAACGTACGCGTCATCTCAGATATACGGTGTAGGCCTTTATTATTCGTCCGTATTATCTTCTGGGTATGGTCGAAGATGAATTCCACACCGATTTCGGCTTCATATTTACGCACTTTCTCCGTGGCGGCGAGGAACCCGCGCTCCTGTGCGTCGTCCGGATAGCGATGGTACTGGTCGACCAGTGCATGGAGCTCGTCGAAATACTCTTCCAGCATCTCGTTATTACTGACGAGATATGCCAGCGGGTTATTGATCTCGTGCCCCACGCCGGCGACCAGTTGACCCAGCGCCGCCATCTTTTCCGATTGGATCAACTCCTGCGTCCGGCGTTTGACCTCGTCCTCCAGCTCCTCGGCGTGGCGGCGCATGGCGATATGGAGCCGCAGCCGGCTCAGCCCCACGGCGAGCTCGTCGGCGAGTTCGCGGAGGAAATTGATCTGCTGGAAGCTCAGCGGTTGGACCGCACTCTCGACGATGACCACCACGCCTTGCGCCTTTCCAAGACTGACCAGCGGTATGGCATAGAGCGCCCCGAGATCCAATCGCGCGATCTCCCCCGGGTCCAACGACGGTCCCAACCGCGCTTCGAGGTTGCGAATAATGATGAACCGTTCCCTATCGATCGCCTTATCTGCAGCGGTGGCCAGAAGAGCCAATATTGCGCGCTTGGAAGCCGGTTCCTGTATCAATTGCTCGATGCCGCCGCGTGCAAGCAGTTCCAAACGCGGCCGATCACCGCCCGGCGGCTCTTGGATATAGAGCGCAACGATGGGCAGCCCGTACACCGTCCGTTCAGTGGAAACGATCTCGTCCGCCAACCCTTGGATCGTGCGCGCGTCCCTGATCGCATCCGAAAAGTGCAGTCGCAGTTCACGATCGCGTTCCTCGTTCACCCGTTGCGTGATATCGCGGGCAATGGCTTGATAGCCCATGATCCCGTCATCGTCATCATCTGCAAGCGGGGCGAAATTGATCTCGAGCATGCGCTGAGGGCGGTGCTTTGGGACGAAGGGGAGCACGATATCACCCTCCGCCTCCTTGCGGCGGACCTGCTCGAGGTGATGCCTGAGCCGCTCCTCTGCGTCGGGGGCAAAGAGCGCAAAGACCTTCATTACGAGAAGGTCGCGTTCGCGATATCCGCTCGCCTCGATCGTTGCGCGATTGACGAATGTAATATTCCCACGCGTATCGAACGCGAAGATAAGTTCCCTCGCATTTTCGGTCAGCAATTTGTACCGCGCTTCGGACGCTTCCACCGCTTCTTTCGCGCGCACCAGTGAGGTGATGTCATGGAGAAGATGGACGAACCCCTCGATCTCCCCGTCCGTATCGATAATAGGGCTGACCAGCTCCTTGAAATACGTCCCTAATCGTGGCTCGTAATAAGTAGTGGTGGCCGGTTCCCTCCTCGCGAGACATTGTGCTACCGGGCATTGGTGCGTCGGACCGTCGCTATGATGAATGAGTTCGTAACAAGGGCGACCTCTGAGATCGGTATCCATCTCTGTATCTACCTCCGCCCTCATGGCATCCTCTTCGATCGGAGGGGCGAATGTATCATAGAACGCCCGATTCGCGATCTTGAGCGCCATATCCCTATCGTGGATCGAGATAGGATCGGAGATCGAATCGAAGGTGGCGCGCCAGTGCTCGTATTCCCTCATGACGCTCTCGAAGAGGGTGAGGTTCTCCAGCGCCTGCGCTACCTGCTGCGCGATCGTGGTCATGAGATGGCGTGTAGCCTCGTCCATGGTCCTCTGACTGGGCGAGAGGAGGAAGAACTGTCCGATCAAGCGGTCCTTCAACGAAGCGGGAACGAGATGGAGCTGACGCACATTGCGACCGTGTTCGTCAAAGAGCCGTCGTTCTTCCTCAGTGAGGGCCACGGTCGTGACCGATGTGGGTCCGGTACCGGCACCGCCACCACCAGCACCACCAGCACCGCCAGCACCACCTTCTGCCGCGTCGCCCTCATGTCTCGTCAGCGCGGTTTCCAGCCGGTCCCATAGCGGGAGTGACTTCATCTTGCCAAAGAGCTCTCGACAGTCCTCTTCGCAGAAATATCGCGCAGTGGGTACTCCTTCCTCGTCGAAAAGAACGAGCCCCGCGCCTTCGAACGAGAACAACCGCTTGATCTCTTGCAGTGTCATCCTCGCAAGCGTTGAGAGCTCGACCGTCTCAGTGAGGATCCGGCTGAGCCGATAGAGCGTTGAGAGCTCGTGGTGGCGCTTCTGCCGTGCTCGAGCGATGGCGTGCTCTTCAGATATATCGCGGATGATGTCGAGATAGCCAACGAACGCATCGCCCTCGGTCATGATGCTGAGCTGGTGCGAGGTCCAGAGTGTAGCGCCATCGGTCGTGAGGAGCGGTAACTCGATACTGGATTGTTGGCCTTCGTCCTTGCGCTGGGCCTGGAGAAATGTCGGGGCGATCGCGCGGTATTCCACGGTGAGGAGCGCACCGACCGTCCGCCCGATCAGCTCGTCGGGACCATAGCCCAGCATCTCCTCCGCGGCGGGATTCGCATAGGTGATGACGAGATCGGTATCGAAGAGGAGGATGGTGTCACTGGCATGCTCGACGAGTGCGTGATATCGTTGTTCCGTCTCGTACTCTGTCAGCTGCGAGCGTTTGATCATGGAGATGTCGCGAATGACGAGGCTCATATGCAGCTTGTCACCTTCAACGGCGGCTTTGGGTGCGACCTTGATTGAGAACCAACGCAGTTCGTCGTCGACGGTCTCGTGATATTCGAACTGATGAGTGCCCGCACCGTCCTCGATCGCATCGATGGATGCATCCATCTTCGTCGTCAATGAGGGGGGAAAGAGGAAGTCGAGAGGGGCGCCGATAAAAGCCGTCGGAGCCACCGCATCATCGGCATCGCGCCCGCAAAGCTCCGCACGGACCGGTGCGATACGATCCAGCACACCATCGGAGGGGTAATGGATATAGGTTATCCTGCGATCGCCATCCAGCACGATCACCATTTCTTCGATCGAATCGAGAAGCGTCTCCAGTTCATACCCGCGCTGCTGGAGCGCATCTTCGAACTGTTTCTGCTCCGTGATGTCGATGAGGAGTACCTGGAGCGCCTCCTCGTCACCGTCTTCACTGGGTATCACCGACGGATACACTGCGAGTATAACGCCAGAGCCGTTTTTATGCCTGGCTTCGATCTGGAATGTGGGATCCTCGAGATGGACCATCTCCTCGAAAGCGACGCGGTACTCGTCGGCGGTGCTCGGATGGTCGCCGACCAATTTGGAAAAGTGGCAACCGATCAGCTCCGACGGTTCGTATCCGAGGATAGCGGTGGTCGAATCGTTGCAATCGACGATCATGCCCTCGGGATTAAGGAGGAGGATCGCGTTAGGGGAAGAACGGTAGAGCTGGCGGTATTTCTCTTCGCGCTTACGTAATTGTTTCTTGATCAATTTGCGCGCCGTGATATCCTGATGGGTACCGATCATGCGAACCGGTTGACCCTCCTCGTCACGCTCCACGACCTTGCCACGGCACAACATCCAGGCATAGGAATCGTCCGACCTCCGGAACCGATATTCGACCTCGAATCCCTGCGAGCCGCTCCCAAGCTGTTCGATATGTGCTTCCCAGGCGTCGTCACGATCGTCGGGGTGGATGAGCCGTTCCCAGGTCTCAAACCGGAAAGAAAACGCATCGGGTTCATACCCCAGCATGGTGAAATAGCGGGGACTGTAATAGACCGCGTCGGTGCGCAGGTCCCAATCCCAAAGCCCATCCGAGGTCGCGTCCAGTGCAAGCGCGAGCCGTTCTTCCTTCCTCTCTAATTCCTCTTCCGCCCGCTTACGCGCGGTGATATCGCGGGTGCTGCCCATGATGCCCTGAAGATCGCCGCTCGCGTCGCGGAGGAAACTGGTGCTAACCTCGGTCCATATCGTCGCCCCGTCCTTCCGCTGCTGCGCGAGGACGAGCGGCTCGTTAGCGGGTATATCTCCACCGGGAAGTGAGCGCTCCAGCATCGATCGGACCTCAAACTCAGCTTCCGGAAACAGTGCGGTGAAGATCGACTCACCGATCACTTCGTCCGGGCTGTAGCCAAAGACCGCTTCCACCGACGGGCTGATATAGGTGAAGCGAAGATCGAGCGAGGCGACCCATACGACATCCTTGATATTGTTCGCGAGCCGACGATAACGCGCCTCGCTCTCTTTCAGCTCGTTTTCGATCTTTTTCCGAGCAGTTATGTCGCGGGCGATGGATTGGATCGCCATCGGCTCCTCGTCGTGGTAGATCATCGAACCGCTCGTCTCCACCCAGATCGTCCCGCCATCCTTTTTTTTCAGCCGGAAGGTTCGGGGCTGGCTTTGAAAACCGAGCTCGATCGTCTCCTGCAGCGCTTCGACGGCGAGCGGGAGCTGATCGTCGGAGATGAGCGCGGAGAAGGTAAGGTCCTCGATCTCTTCGGCCGAATATCCCACCATGGCCAGCGCAGCAGGGTTCGCATCGAGAAAGTTTCCTTCGAGATCGTGGAGGAATACACCGTCGAGCGAGCTGTCGAAGAGCGCGCGGTACCGTCTCTCGCTCTTCCTCAGCGCTTTGGTCCGTTCCTCGACCCGCGTTTCCAGCGTTTCACGATAGCGCCGGTTCTCACGCGTAAGCGCCCTCCGTTCGCGCTTCAGATGATAGACCTCCACCGCGCGCTCGACGGTCCGACAAAGTTCCTCTTTCTTGATCGGTTTGACGAGATAATCGAACGCGCCGGCCTTGAATGCGGCAGCAGTGGTCTCGAGGGTGGGTTCGCCCGTGATCATAATGACCTGGAGGTCTTCATCGCCACGGTCGCGAAGCGTTTTCATGAGCGTGACGCCGTCCATCTTCGGCATGATGATGTCGCTGAGGACGACCTCGAAATCCTCGTTCTCGAGGAGCGCGAGCGCCTCCTCTCCGTTGGTGGCGGTCTCGACGCGGTGCCCGGCGCTGGAGAGGAACAGCGCCATTGTCTTGCGCATACCGCGTTCGTCGTCGATGACAAGTACTTTTGACATAAGGATCAGCGGAGATCGTACAAGAGCAAGAGCGATAGTTGAGATGAAGATCGAGCTGATGGTCCGGTCTCTCAGATCAGCTCCTGCACAGTGTTACAATAGACCTATATGGGCAGATTGAATTTGGCAAATATCCTAACGGGACGATCCTGGCGAAAGTCGGATGTTTAGCCTCATTCCGCAGGAACGATGTTTGATAGATAGACATCAGCTTATTTGTATCGATCGGTCGCGCATTGCAAACACCGCGTATGCATTGCCGAACCATCTAACATGATGCCTATGGTGCGCACGCCATCTCGAAAGCGCGCCCGCAGCCGTTGTTTGAGAATGGCCTCCGCGCCACATATCCGCGATTGATCAATTCTAAGCCATCTTTAGCGCCTTTCAACCTATGGCCTCCACGCCATTCCCAGCCGCGCAACAGCATGGCGCGTCGGACGGCTCCCGCACCATAGATGATAGTTTCTCCCCCCTCCGGTCATCCATAACATGATTACGATCTATACCATAACCGGTGGAGGTCACACTTCTCACAGCAAAGAGCGTATCATATAGCGTAAGCGTATCATATCCCGTCGCGATCAATAGGCATCGTGGGCAATTCGATGGTGAATATCGTTCCCTTTCCCACCTCGGTTTCGAATCTGATCTCGCCCCCATGTTTATTGACGAGCCCATGGCTGACCGAGAGGCCGAGACCGGTTCCACGTTCGCGCGGTTTTGTGGTGAAGAACGGTTCGAAGATATGCTTGCGTGCGGACGGTGCGATCCCGGCGCCGTTGTCTTCCACCGTGATCCTAAGCCAGGGGACCTCTGGGTCGAGGGCGGGTTTGTCTATCGCTTCTACCGCGATCTCGATCTTCTTTTCGCGGTGATAATGCGAAAAGCGCTCGTTCAGTGCGTCGCGTGCGTTGGTGACCATGTTCATGATCACTTGCTGGATCTGCTCGCTGTGACAGACGATATTGGGGACTTCCGGTGGTATATCGAGTACGAGCGTGATATGATCCCTTCTCAGTATACTATTGATGAGGCTGGCGGTCGATTCGACAATATCGCCCATGGTGGTCTGGACCATGCCTTCGGTATCGCGGCGCGCAAACGAAAGGAGGTTCCTCACGATGGTCGCGACACGATCGGTCTCGTGCATGATCTCATCGGTGAACTCGACGAGTTCGCTTCCCCCCTCGAGCCGGTCTTTGATGATCTGCGCATAGTTCATGATGATATTGACGGGGTTGTTGATCTCGTGTGCCACCCCACCCGCCAGCGTCCCGAGCGCTTCGAGCTTCTGCTGCTGCGCGATCTGCACTTCGAGCATATGGAGTTCCTCTTCTGCCCGAATGCGCTCGGTGACATCACGGATCATACCACCCACGCCCACGGTCCCATCCTCAAGAGGGACAGGGAATTTACGCGTTTCGAAGATACGACCATCGACCTCTTCCATGGTCACCACCGTCCTATTCTGGTTCAATGCCTCTTCGTCGCTACGGCGACAGTTACGTGCGACCTTCTCGGGGAGCAGCTCGAAATCGCTCCGGCCGATGATCGACTCTTCGTCACGATCGAGAAAATCGATATAGCTCCTATTTACGATCAGATGGCCAAACGCGCTGTCTTTGAGAAAGACGAGGTCGCTCGACGAGTCGATGAACGCACGGAATCGCTCCTCGCTCTTGCGCAGTTCGGTCTCGATACGGATGCGATGGGTGATGTCGATGAAATTTTCGAGAATGTATGTCTCGCCCCGGAGCTGGATACGTTTCGCATTCTTGATTATCTCCTTCGGTGCGCCGCGTTTACATTTGATCGTCGTTTCCATCCCGCGGAACATTTCGCTCCCTTCTTCCCATATGGGGCATTTTTGTGAGAGCTTGCCCTTGGGGCAGACGATATCGCAGAACTCGCCGACCAGCTCATCGCGCTCATAGCCGGTGATAGCGCAGGTACGGTCGTTCACATCGTGGATCCGATAATCTGAGCCGATGATGATCGACCCGGCGGGGATATTCTCATACAGCGTCCGGATGCGCTGTTGCGATTCCTCCAGTGCGACGCGCGCACGGCGCTGTTCGGTGATATCCCTGAGATTGACCACGATGGCGCCCACAGCGGGGTGGTCGAGCATATTGGTGAGCGTGGTTTCCATGATATGGATCCATCCGTCATTACCGCGCATGCGTACGATGATCGGCGCCTCCATACTATTTCCACGGAGTATCTCTCCGAACGCACGCGTGAGGGACGCGGCGTCATCGTCGTGGATGAGGGAGGAGGACGAAGTGCCGAGAAGCGTTTCCGGTTCGTACCCCAATATTCGCTGCACCGAGGGCGAGACATACTGGATGACCCCTTTGTCGTCGATGAGCGCAATGAGGTCTTTTCCATGCTCGATGAGTGCCTGGAACCGCTGCTGGACTCCCTCGAGTTCGCCGAGACTCGCTTCATCCATCAAACTGGCCTCCGATACCGCAATGGGAGCATGTGGCCGTGCTTTGGACAGCTCTCATTTGCGCGCGCGCTTGTTCAACGATGTGCATCGATGGTGACATGAGCGATCACTGGGTCCTGGCCATACACATGGACTGGCCTTCTGCGGGAAGATGGGATAATGCGTATATAATATTCATTGTCCTCCTCTGCGAGATCCCAGGGTGGCCATCGTGCGTAATGCCGCGCCGATGCTGCATGCGAGCTGGAGCGCCACCACCGTTGTCGAGACCGAACTGGGGCTCGACACCGACGGCGCCGAACACGACGACAGCGCCGTGGTCGACGAGGTCGACGGTGGGTCAGACCCGGCCGGTCCCGTATCCAAACCGGCAACGCAGCGGAGCGGTATCTTGGCTATCGTCCGGACCCTCCTCGTTATCGCTATCGCCAATTGGCTCCTCGCGATCCTTATCGTCTTCCGCAGGCGCGGTGGCGATGGTGGTGACGGTAGCGGTAGCGGTTTATGAATAGGGCAACATCACAATGAGCCACTGCCCAGCTGTTGCATAAGAAAGACGATTATGTAAGAAGGCGATAGCTGGGCCAGTGCGGTACTGGGCGCAGACGGGGGCCGGGGTATCCGGCTGTTGCATAAGAAAGACGATTATGTAAGAAACCGATAGGTGGGCCAGTGCGGTACTGGGCGCAGACGGGGGCCGGGGTATCCGGCTGTTGCATA
>CAZSUE010000009.1:17164-22126 GCA_964609045.1 uncultured archaeon
AGAAAGACGAGTATGTAAGAGGCAGATAGGGTGGGCTCGCGTGCCGATGGCACTGCGTCGTATGTCCAAATCGCACATCCCAGGTTCGAAGCCGGCATCTTCGATCCGGGCGTACACTCGAACCGAACCGATCCCACTCCCCTATCGCTCCCGCGTCCGCTTTTTCGTCATGTAGTTGCTTTGTTCGAGATAGCGTTCGATAGTGGCGCCGAGTTCACGAAATATCTCGCGCTCGTCCGAGTGCCACATCATCCGCTTGGCCAGTTTCAGCCAGGGGAGGAGCGACGATTCGCGGCGCATGATCACCGCCTCGAGATCCGCCATCGATATCGGGCGCTGGTTCCCACCGATGAGCGCTTCGCGTAGCGGCTCGTCCGCGGCCTCCTCGATGATCTGGTCGATATCCGCCGACGAGTACCCGTCGGTGAGTGTGGCGAGCCGATCGAAATCGATATCGTCGGCGAGCGGGCGGTTGCGGCTGCGGAGCTTGAAGATGGCGCGTCGTGCGCGATGGTCCGGTGGCGGGACATAAATCAGTTTACTAAAGCGCCCGGGCCGGCGGAGCGCCGGGTCAACCGCCCAGGGCTCGTTGGTCGCAGCAAGCGTGAGGAGCCCCTCTTTCGGCCCCTCGAACCCGTCGAGCTGGATCAATAGCTCGTTGACGAGCCGTTTCTGGTGCGATTCGAGGTTCTCGCCGCGCTTCGCGCCGATCGCGTCGATCTCGTCGAAGAAGAGGATCGCCGGCGGCTGCTCGCCCGCCGCCTCGAACGCAGCGCGCACATTCTTTTCGCTCTCACCGAGCCATTTGCTCAATATATCGGAGATCTTGAGCGTGAGGAACGATGCGCCGCACTCGCCCGCCGCAGCCCGGGCGATATAGGTCTTCCCACACCCGGGCGGACCATAGAGGAGGATCCCGTCACCCATCTTCTTACCGTACTTGATATAGAGCTCCGGGTGCTCGAACGGGTAGACGATGGCGGAGCGGATATCCTCTTTCACATCGTCCATGCCGCCGACATCGTCAAAATCGATGTCCGGCTGCTCCACTGGCACCAGCGCGTCGGAATCGCCCCCTTCGCCAGTGCGCGACTTCTTCGCGTTCTCGAGCGCCACCGCCTTGTCGTAGAGTATCTCTGCCACATCGTCCAATAACCGCTCTTGCATATAGAGCGCGTAATGGATCGCGACGAGGACGATGGTGACGCCGCATAGCGCGGTGATGGCGAGGATGAGGATGGTGAGGAGCGACGCCTCCTCGAAATAGGCGACGAACACGAGCGTCCCAGTCACCGCAATGAGGAGCACGATGACGGCCCATCTCAGTTTGCGACTCTCGCGGAGCCGCCAGCCGCTTTCCTTCCCGGTCAGTTTACGCTGCGACAGCAAAATCACCGTCCGTTACGAGGGAGCGTGAGGCGCGTATCGTCCGCGCTCTCGGCGCAGATCTCGGCGATAGGGACAATCACGCACATGATCATCCAGCGCATGGCGATAGCGCCGACCATGCATATCATTCTTGCGGCGACCGGTGATTGATCCAGCGAGAGGGGGAAAGAAATTCGCGAGGAAACCTTTTATGCGGTCAGCCTATACACAAACGGCTGGCACCCCCTCAGCTCATTGATATTGATATCAAGTCTATCGCTCGGGGGCATGGCCGGCACCATCGGCCTCTTGTGTCGAATGGTGATAGACGATTTCGGAGGATCTACATGGGTATCGGATCTCACATCGAACAGTTTCATTACCCCTCCTCAGTACGGGAGGCATGTGAATTACTTGCCGAAGACGAGCATGCGCGTGTCATTGCGGGCGGAACTGCACTGGCGCTGAGCTCCTTAGGTTCGATCGACACACTGATCGATATCACGCGGTTGGGACTCGACCGCCTCGAGGAGACAGACGAGGGGCTTACCATCGGCGCCACCGTCACCGCCCAACAGCTCGTCCAATACGAGACAATCATGCAGTATTCATCTGGCATCCTCGCCCACGCCGCCGGTCAAATCGGGTCGAGACAGATCCGGAACCAAGTGACCATCGGCGGGAATATTGTCCAGCTCTATCCCTGGTCGGACCTTCCCCTCCCGCTCATTGCCATGAATGCACAAGCGCGTATCGCGCCGCGCGATCGCACCATCAGCGTCGAGGCGCTGGTCGCCGAGCCGCCGTCGCAAAAGCTCGACACCGATGCGATCGTGACCGATTTTATCATACCACGAACGATGCGGGACCGTACCGGCTGCTTCATAAAGTTCTCAAAGACCGTCGGCGATCACGCCCTCGCATCGGTGGCGGTCACCGCACGACGCGATGAGGAGCGCGTTGCGGCGCTCACCGCGGTGATCGGCGGGTCGACCCGTCGGCCGGTACGACTCCATACCGTCGAAAACATGCTCCGCGATAGCGTGCCCACACACGATATGCTCGACGATATCCTTCTACGCGCCGAGGAAATGATCGAGCCGCGGACCGATACCCGCGCCGGCGAAAAATATCGCGCACATCTCACCGCAGTGCTCCTTCGACGTGCATTGGCACATTGTCTCGGTCTGTCCCGAGCGGGGGGTGGTCGATAATGGAGATCGAACTGACGATCAACGGGAAGCAAAGCAGCTACCAGATCGAGCCGGACCTGAAGCTGCTCGACCTCCTCCGTCGCGAAGGGCACACATCGGTGAAAAAAGGATGCGGGACGGGCGAATGCGGTGCATGCACCGTGCTCGTCGACGGGGTCGCGCTCAAAAGTTGTATTGTGTTCGCCGCACAGTGTCACGGCAAATCGATCCTCACCTGCGAAGGTTTGGGCACGCCCACCGAGCCGCATCCCATTCAAGATGCATTTGTGGAATCGGCCGCTGTCCAGTGTGGCTATTGTATCCCGGGGATGATCATGTCGACGAAGGCGCTCCTCGACGAGATCGATGATCGCGTCCCCACCGACGAGGAGATTTGCGCGGCCATCGACGGGAATCTCTGCCGCTGCACCGGCTATGTGAAACAAGTCGACGCGATACGCGCGGCCGCCGAAAAACTGCTTGGTCACAAAACGGTCAGCAGAGAGGAGGGAGCAGAATGAGCGATGAGGAAAAAACCGGAGAGAGGACCGATATCGATACCGATACCTATTTGAAAACGCGCGTGGTGGGAACCGGTGTCAAGAAGGTGGATGGGTTCGCACTCGCATGCGGTCGGTCCAGATTCGTCGCCGACGCGCCGCGACATGGGATGCTCTATGCCCGGATCCTCACCAGCCCACACGCCCATGCACGGATAAAATCCATCGATACCTCCGCCGCAGAGGCGATGGACGGCGTCCACGCCGTATTGACCCACGAAAATGTGCCACGGCATCCTCATACCACCGCGGGCCAGGGCTATCCCGAGCCGTCACCGTACGATACCTACATCTTCGATTCGAAAGTACGCTATGTCGGCGACCGCGTGGCGGCGGTGGCGGCGGAAACACCCGCCATCGCCGAGGCCGCGCTCAAGAAGATCGAGGTTGAGTACGGCACCCTCCCCGCCGTGTTCGACGCGAAAGATGCGCTGAAGCCCAATGCGCCGGTCATCCACGACGAGGCCGACGCACATATGATCGTGCCGATCCCGTACCGCCCGGACCAGAACCTCGCAAGCGAGGCGAGCATGGATGTGGGCGACATCGACGAAGGGGTCGCCGCAGCAGATGTGACCGTCGAGCACGAATACCACGCACAATACGCACAGCACTGCCCCATCGAACCGCATGTAGCAATGGCATGGCTGGACGACGACGACCGCATCGTGATCCGCACCTCGACGCAGGTACCGTACCACGCACGACGCATCACCGCGCTGGCACTGGGGATACCGGTCAAGATGATCCGCGTGATCAAGCCGCGCATCGGCGGGGGATTCGGCACGAAACAAGAGGTCCTGATCGAGGATATCGTCGCACTCTTCGCACAGCGTACCCGTCACCCCGTCCTCCTCGAGTATACCCGCAAAGAGGAGTTCGTCAGCGCGCGGACGCGCCACCCCATCTATGT
This sequence comes from uncultured archaeon, assembly GCA_964609045.1. GTDB lineage: Archaea > Thermoplasmatota > Penumbrarchaeia > CAZSUE01 > CAZSUE01 > CAZSUE01. The sequence goes on from CAZSUE010000009.1 coordinate 21,199, forward strand.
GCGGGTGAAGCTCGGTGCGAAACGCGACGGCACGCTCACCGCGATCGATATGGAGGCGACCATGAACACCGGCGCCTACGGCTCGCACGCGCTGACGGTGCTGTCGAACTGCGGGAGCAAGACCCTCCCGCTCTATAATGCGCCTCATATCCGCTTCCGCGGACGCGCGGCATACACCAACCTCCCGGTGGGCGGTGCATACCGCGGATACGGCGGTACCCAGTCCGCGTTCGCACTCGAATGCCAGATGGACGCGCTCGCACACGAGCTCGGGATGGACCCCGTCGTGCTTCGCGAGAAGAACCATATCCGAACCGGCGAGACCTCGAAGGTGTTCGAAGCCCTCGGCGAAGGCCGCGAGGGCGTCAAACAGGATATCGGCTCGTGCGGATTGGGCGAATGTATCGAGCGCGGGAAAAAGGCCATCGGCTGGGACGAGAAGTTCAACAACAGCGATTGGCACTGCCCCGACCCCGACGGTCCCATCCGGCGCGGCATCGGGATGGTAACGCTGATGATGGGATCGAGCATCCCTGGCATCGATATGGGCGCGGCGATGATCAAAATGAACGAGGACGGCTCGTTCAACCTCAATCTCGGTGCCACCGACCTCGGCACGGGCAGCGATACCATCATGGCCCAGATCGCCGCCGAAGTCCTCGGCGTGGACCATACCGATATTATCGTCTATTCCTCGGATACCGACCTCACCCCGTTCGATGTGGGTGCCTATGCCTCATCCACCACCTACCTCTCGGGGATGGCGGTCAAGAAAGCGGCGGAAGGTGTGAAGGACCAGATTTTCGAGGTCGCCGAGGAGCTGCTCGGTGCGCCCAAAGAGAAGCTACGGCTCCGCGAAAAACGCGTGGAGCTCGTGGCGAAAAGTATTCCACCCGACGAGGGTGAAACGACGACCACCACCGAGGCC
>CAZSUE010000010.1:0-1720 GCA_964609045.1 uncultured archaeon
GGTGACGCCCGCGTCCATCGCCGGGCTCGGCGAGGTCGCCGGCGCGCGACGCCGTGGGACGGTCATGGGCCTTTATAATGCAGCGGTGACCGCGGGCACCACCACCGGCCCACTCGTCGGCGGTTACTTCAGTTGGTCCTGGCGCATCGTCTTCTACCTCATCGCCGCCGTCGCCGGTGCGTTAGTGGTGGTATTTGCGTTCTCCTGCCCGCGCATAGAGAGCGGTGACGGTGACGGAGAGGGCGAGGGTGACGGAGAGGGGGAACGTGATCCCTCGGCAAGAGAATGCGATGCAGTCTCGACCGGTGACGCGCCACCGCCGCTCCCACGGCGTCGGTTCCTTCAGCCCGACCTCCTCATCCTCAATAGTGCGGGCTTTCTCGTCTTTCTCGCCTGGATCGGCCTGATCAGCTATTTTCAGCCCGCCATCGAGATGCGATACGGCATCCCGGAAGCGCATGCGGGGCTGATCATTTCGTTCGCCGGGTTCGCCGGGCTCGTCATCTCTATTCCCGCCGGTCTCCTCATCGACCGGCTCGGGCGCCGGCCCGTTGCCATGACCGGGCTCATCGCCATGATCGTCGGGCTCGTCCTCGTCTCGTTCGGCTCCTCGCTTCTCACCTTCCTCCCGATCTTCATGGTCATCGGCACGGCGTCGGCCATGATATGGGCGTCTTTCAGTACGCTCGTGCTCGAGCGCGTGCCCGCGCATCGCGACCGCGCTGCGGCGGTATTCAATGCGTCACGGTTCTTTGGCTACGCCGCCGCGCCGGCGGTCTTTTCCGCGGTCTTCATCCATTACGGGCTCGACGGCGTGGTCATGACCGGTGTGATCATCCTTTGTGCCATCGTGGTGGTCTTTGCCGCGGGGTTCCGCGTGAGCGCGGGTGTCACCGCCGACGGTCAATAAGAAATGTTAAAAGTATCATCCATCTATTCATCTCGCCCACAGTATGACCTCGATCATCGATCATCGATCGGTATTTTCGGATGTGTGATAATTCATGCCCCATCATGTGATCATAGGGAACGGAATCGCCGGCGTATCAGCGGCGGAAGCGATCAGGAAGCATTCGCCGGATGCAACGATCACGATCATCTCCGCCGAGACCGAGCCGCTCTATTTTCGACCGCGCGTGCCGGATGTGATCGAAGGCAAGGCGGAGCCAGCCAGTATCTATGTCAAGCCCGAAGAATGGTACGACGACCAAAATATCGAACAACGGCTCGGCGCGCGTGTGACGGCGGTCCACCCGGACGACAGCAGCATCACGCTCGCGTCCGGCGAGCAGATCGAATACGATACGCTTCTTATCGCCACCGGTGCGCGGCCGCGAAAACTACCGATCCCCGGTATCGACCTCGACGGGCTGGTGACACTGCGCGATCTGGACGATGCACGCACGATCGAGCAACTCCTCCCCGGTGCGAAGCGCGCCGGTGTGATCGGCGGCGGTCTCCTCGGGGTGGAACTCGCCAGGGTGTTTCGTTCGCACGGGCTCGAGGTGGAGATGATCAACCTCCTCGATTGGTACTGGCCCGAGATGCTCGATGAGACGGCCGCGCGGATCATCGAAAAGAAGCTCGAAGAGAAGGGCATCACGCTCTGTAATAATACGAACACCACCGCCATCGTTTCCGAACCGGACGAGGGAGAGGTCTGCGGCATCACCACCGAAGCGGGCGAGGAGAAGGCGTACGACATCGTCGGATTGGCGGT
>CAZSUE010000010.1:1730-21711 GCA_964609045.1 uncultured archaeon
CCCAATATCGACCTTCTCGAAGGATCGGGCGTCGAGACGGGACGCGGGGTGATCGTCGACGAATACCTCCGCACCAACTATCGCAATATCTATGCGGCGGGCGATGTGGCCCAGGCCTACGATGTCGTCTACGAGAAGCATATGGTCCATACCGCCTGGATGATCGCCAAGGAGCAAGGCGAGATCGCCGGCCAGAATATGGCGGGCAAGGGCAATAAATATCTGGGCGGGATCCCGGCCAATACGATCCGGATCTACGATACGCCGGTGACCTCCATGGGCATCTCCGCCCCGATGAGCATGGAAGAGGGCGACGAGGTCTATACCATGGCGGTGCCGGAAAAAGGCGTCTATAAGCGGTATGTGCTGCGTGACGATATCTTCATCGGCGCAACATTCATCACCGATATCCAAGAGGCGAAGATCGCCGAGGCGCTGATCAAAGAGGGCGTCGATCTCTCGCTCATCAAGGACGAGCTGAGCGACCCCTCGTTCAGTTTCGCCCCCTACCTCCAGACCAATCTCAAGATCATCTGTCCAGTATGCAAAGCGGAGCTGAAGCTCAAGCTCGGATCGAAGGAGGGCGACCGGCTCGTCTGTCCGATCTGCGACGCCGTGCTCGAGCTGCACGAGGAGAACGGTATCCTCGTACCCGAAGAGATCATAACCGAGAGTGAAGAATAAAGTGTGTGAAGAGTGAAGAGTGAAAAGTGAAGTGCCACGTGTGAAGGGTGAAATGGTGACGAAAGCAAATAGCTTTCAGCCATGGGAAATGAAAACCTAGGATGGGGCTTAGGGCCTATACCATCGACCATGCCAGAGCGCTTATACTTGAAGTCGACGACGAAAATTTCAAACCAAGGGTGAAGAGTAGGACCAGCGTGGGTAAAATGAAGCAGGATGCGGCTGTGGAATAACGGGTGACCAACGATCGGGACCGGGTTGACGATCGAGATTGGCACGCATCATTCTAAAGAGGGGAGGCGACCGCTCTGCAACAACGCTTCCGCACGGCAAAGGCGCGATCGATCGAGGTGAACGAGGATCATACCTTCGAGCTGTCACTGTATCTGGTTCGGCGAACGATTCCCATGGGTCTATACGCTGGCGCTGCGCTCCGCACAGGCTCGCGGTGGGTTCGAACGTGTCGTCCTCCATCACGACGGGCGACTTGACGCACTCCCGCATGTCCGTGCGCTCGAGAAGGACGGCATCGAGCTCGAGGTGCTCGACCCCGCCATCCTCCTCGCGCCGGACATCGGTATCGACGGGCTCTATCCGCTCTACCAACGGCTGGTCCAACCCGCCGCGAAGGCAAACCTCACGCGCGCCGCACTCCTCTATCGCGAGGGGGGCGTCTATGTCGATACCGACACGATCACCATCGCGCCGTTCGACGCGCAACGCGAAAATGGTGTATTCTGCGGCAGCGAACGGATCATCTACCCGAACAGGGTACTGCGCGCGATGACCGCTTCTCAAAAGCTGCGCTGTGAGCTATTGAACCGGCTCCGCGAAGGGTGCCGACGCCTTCCGTACGGTTTCCGGTTCTTCCGCCTCATCGAGGATCGGTACTATCTCGCCGTGAACAACGCGGTGCTGGGTGCCGAGTTCGGCCATGCGTTCCTTCGCCAATTATTAGAGAACATGGTGGAGATGGACCCCGAGCGGCAGATGGTGCGATTTGCGCTGGGCACGCATCTCCTCCAGCAGACCGTGGCGGCGTATGGCGGTGACGACTTCCATGTCTGCGCACCCGAGCTCTTCTACCCGCTTTCGCCGGAGGTCTCGGAGCACTGGTTCCGCTTCGCACCGGGGTACCGTCTCGAGGAGGTCCTGCGGCCGGAGACGATTCTCGTGCACTGGTATGCGTCGGTACGTACGAAGGAGATCGTGCCGAAGATCGATGCGGACTATATCGCCGCGCACGCCGACGAGCAGCTCTTTAGCGCGCTGGCGGCGCCGTTCGTCGATTAGTCACCCAAGCGCTCATTTCTCCGCACCGCGCAGCCGTGGGAGGTATTCGGTGATGGCGAGATAGATCGCAAGTCCGGTGATAGAGATCCAGACCTCGATGGCATAGAGCCGCCGCGCGATGAGGAGGTCGCCGCTCATGGTGGTCGCGTTGCCAAAGAGCGGCCCCACCGCGTCGCCGGGCGCGAGCACGACAAATACCTGGTAACCGCCGTAGAAGATGTTCACGACGAAATTGACGATGATCACCCAATGGAGAATACGAAGGACGAGCGGGAGCTTTGCTTTCCAGTCTTTGCCGGGCATGCCATTGCCTCCTGCAATGGTGCTATGAGATGGAGCGGTGCGGTTCTATTTCGGTGTAGATACGGTGTGAATAAATCAAACGGGCGCGGGGATGTTGAACCTTTTCACCTATACCGCTATACCGTACACGTAATACGTCCGTCCCGCCTTTTCCGTCCGCACAACGTGTCGATATGTTCACAGTCCGTCCCTGTGGCGGTGCGGCGTCATCGACCTTTGGCTTCTCTTCGGGGGATGAATGCGCTGATGCGCGCGGCGCAGACCTCGTCAAGCCGTTCGCCCGGCGACCATCGGCGTCGAGTGCGATGCGCGGGTGCTCGATAGTGGCGCTGGAGACATTCACGGGCGACCGCAACGAACCGGCTCCAGTCCACGCTATCGGGCTGCTCACACCACCGCACGACGAGCGCGCGTACCTTCACCGGCGCGAGGCTGTTCATGATGATCCAGAAATCGTAAAGCTCGTTGAGATGGCTCCGTGGGACTGTGGCCGGCTGGAGGAGTCGATGTGCAGCCCACCCTGCGAGACCTTCCTCGATCCAGTCACAGGTCGGGTGCGCTATGGCGGGGTCTTTCTTTTGATGGAGATAGGCGTGAACATGTTCGTGGAGTATCACGAGATCGTCGGTGCCGGTACGGATGTGGACGCCCTCTTCGAGCGTCAGCCCGTTCGGGAGGGTGAGCGGCCGCGGCGAGAAGTAGCCCGCCAGCGTGAGAAAGACCGGTACCGGCGGCGCGATGGCGTCCTTCTGGTGGCATGCGGCGCAGCTCGTCTTCTCCGGCGGACCCCCGCTCCCGATGGCCCCGTTGCCGGGCGTGCCCGCGCGTTCGTACCAGTCGGGACAGACGAGCGTGTCCATGGTGAAGGTCTCGACGATCTGCTCCTGGAGCGCGTTCCAGTGTGTGAGGAACTCGAGTGCGTGCCGAAAGACGCGGAGCCGCGCACCGGTAAGCTGCTGCAGCCGTGTTGTACGTTTCTCCATGCGATCAAAGAGCGTCTGGAGATAATGGTCGAAATCTGCGTCAGCACAAAAGCTGCCAGCTACGCCGCTGTGACAGTGCATGCACCGGGACCATTTTTCGAGGTAGCGCTGGATGTGGGCGAGCGCGGTGCGGAGCGCGGTTGCGTTCCCATGGATGTATTTGAACGCCGCCAGCGCGTCCATGTCCGCGGCGCGATGCGGTCGGGCCGGGTAGGGGAGATAGCGTCCGAGCCGAAACAGCCGCTGGAGCGCGCGCCGGTATGCGTATCTGCGGTCCGGCTCGGACGGGAGCTGGTGCCCGATGCGCCGGGTGTGGCGGCATGCGGCGAAACGCAGCGGCATGGTCATGGTCATCGTCATCGAAGCTCACCGCTGGGACCCATGATGGGGAACAGGGAGAGAGTGCTATATAGGTCGTTCTCTGTTCGGTCTCTCATCGTTCTCGATGTCGCAAGAGAGGAACTGAACGGGACTGGTTTTAGAGGGGGCGAAATACCATGGTTCGGATCGCATTGCGTTGGTTGGGTACGGCGGGGTTCCAGCTTCGCATCGGTGGTACGAATGGTACAACGCTGCTCATCGATCCGCTCGTTTCGCGGGGTGAGCGCGCACGCCCGACGGTCGACCTGGCGGTGGACGATATTGCGGATGCCGACCTGATCCTCGTCTCGCACGGGCACTTCGATCATTGCATGGACCTCGACACGATCGCCGCGCGCTCCCGCGCGGTGATCCATGCACCGGCAGCGACCTGCGGTGTACTGGCACGTGACGGTGTAGCGCGAGAACGGCTCATCGCCCATCGGTCGGCGTTGCGATTCACACAGGGGCGCATGAGGGTGACGGTGGTCCCGTCGCGCCATCTCGTCTTCGACCTCCCCATGATCCTCCATACGCTCTGGCGCGTGCTGCGTGGCGGCATCTTCTTCGAGCTTTTCGAGCGTATCAAAGCCTATCCGGAGGGCGAGAGCTTCGAGCTCATCCTCGATATCGACTCCTATCGGCTCCTCTATACCGGCAGTGGCGGCGGGGACTGGCACCGGCTGGCGCAGTATCGTCCGGATTGTCTCCTCCTTCCGTTCGCCGGGCGGTACGACCTCGCCGATGTCTATCTCCGTGCCGTTGGGATCGTGCGCCCGCGGACCGTCGTCCTCCACCATTTCGACGATTTCTATCCGCCGTTCGGCATTGTGGTGCCCCAAACGCAGTTCCGTAAGGGCATGGCGGCGCGCTATCCCACTATCGAACTGATCGTTCCCGAACCGATGGAATGGTTCATGGTGGGGGAAGTAAAGGGTGAAGTGTGAAGTGTAAAGGGTGAAGTGTAAAGGACGGTGAAATGGCGACGAAAGCAGGTCGCTTTCAGCCATAGGAAATGGAAATGTTATTTGAGGTTTCAGGTCCTAAACCATCGATGAGGCCAGAGTGCCAACGCTTGAAGACGACGAAATTTTCAAACCAAGGGTGAAGGGTGAAGTGGCTGACCGAGAACGAGGGGGGGCAAGCATATATTTATGTTTTGCCCGAAAAGTTCAAGTACTAGAACTTCGAGCGCCCAGTACGAAATGCGTTCTCGGTCAGCCTCTGAAGAGTTGGGAGCGGGCAGGGAGGGAGGAAGGGAGGGCGGTAAGCCTTTATAGCCTCGGGCCATGCGCAGGTGGTGACAGGATGCGCGAACCATTCTTGAGCTTCATCGACGATATTTTGGGCGAGGATACGCTATTGATCGCATGCGGGCTCCCCGCGAGCTGGAAGACCGAGACCACGGAAGAGGTTGCGAAACTGAAGGGGTATAAGATATTGAGGACCGACCTCCTCCGGCTCGAGGTGCTCAGGGACAAGGATATCTTCGACGAGGAGGTTGCATCCAATTTCGAGTTGCGCACGCGCGTCTATGATGAGATGTTCGGTCGCGCCGCGAAGCTGCTGGAGACGGAACCGGGGGTGATCCTCGATGCGACCTTTGTGACCCAGCGGCTCCGTCGTCGCGCGGCGAAACTGGCGGCGGAGGCGGGTTCGCAGTTTGTGATCCTCCAGACGCAATGTCCCCCGGAGGTCTCACTGGCACGGATCGCGCGGCGGACGAAAGAGGACTACGAGTCCAACGCGCTGACCTCGAAGGCGGACTATAATAATGTGGAGCGGTTCGAGGAAGTGGACCTCGACGATCTGAAGCGGCTCGGGGATGACGAGTTCGAGATCCTTCACCTCATTGTGGACACGACGGAGGACCCGCCGGAGGAGTGGTATATCGTCGAGATGGAGCGCCGGTAGAGCGCCGGTAGGGTCGGTGGTCGATGAGGCGCCACCAGTCTGAGCACTGGTAAGAAGCATCGGGAGATCAGAACCCCGCACCACTTTCCACCTCTAACTGCTCGCAACTCCCACTGCAACTGCAACTGCAACTGCCACACCCTATCTCTTGACGATCTTTCGCCCTCTGCGGGGCGTCCGTTTCCTCCGCAGAAAAGAGCGCTGATCCTTCTTGCGCACCCCCTCGCAGATTTCGATCAGCACCGAGAACCGCCGCGAAAAACCGCTCCAGTCGATGTCGTATCGTATACCTTCGACCGCTTCGTGATAGCTTACCAGCCGGCGTATCCATGTGGCAATATCGACGGGCGGGCCGGTCCCAAATCCGGGACAGAGCGAGTGACGATAGAGCCTGAACCGTCCGTCGACGCCGGGCTGGAGCGTGAACGGATACGCACGGCAGATGAGGGGGCGCGTCTCGTATCGTGTGCAGCGGTGTGACCCCGGCCCATAGGCTCTGCAGCGACCGTCCACCGGCGCGCCGATGTCCTCCCGAAGCGCGCTTTCGAGCCAACCGCTTTGGAACGACTCCGAGCAGCACTGCCCACAGCGCGTGCACGCCCACCGCTCGCCGGGCCGTAGCGGCACTTTACGGCTGCCGGTGAACATCACCGGACGTATGGACCGCTGCGACGGACGATACGGATGTTCGATGAAAAGGATATGATCGACCGCCACCGCCGCAAGCGCATGTACGCCATCGAGCGTGGTCGTTGCGGCAAAGAGGACGAGGAGCGGATCGACCGATCAGACCCTATAGGCGAGCGCACGGTTCCACTCATCGTCGAAGCTGATGATGAACACTGCAGAGGCGCGGTCGAGTGCCACTTTCTTGACGGTATGTGGGTCGAAAAGTGTACCGTTCACGCGCTCGATCGTTCTTTTGCAGGGGTGGGTGGGCCCGTTGGGAAGGATTTTGGGCGCGTCGTCCGCATCCTCTCCGTTTTCCCCGTATATCTGCCTCGAATGACCGGCCCTCACTTCGTCCTGATCCTCAGAGTCGACGAGCACCACGGGGTTTATGCCGGGGACCGACGCGAGGATACGGTCGAATATCGGCGAGAAGGGCGTGATGATCGCATGGTTCGACCACTGGCGAACCGGTCGTTCGGTGTGGCCGCTCTCGTTCTCGGGTTGCGATGATGGTTGGCGAGTGATGATCGAAACCCCCGTTCGATCCGATTTCCGCGCGCAATAAATACCGTGGTCGCGCGCCCTTCCGAAGGAGGATGCTCTCTCCTCTCATTGCGCCTGGTTCTTGGAGCCGACGATGATATCGTGATCGAAATCGAAGAGGAGATGTTCTTCTCCATCTCCTTTGAGGTAGAGCTTCCGCGTGTCGGTGACCTCGCCCACCACCGCACTGGCGAGCGCTGCATCTGCGAAGGTAGCGACTACATCCTCCACATGCTCCTCTTTGGCTGTTACGACGAATCCACAGCCGTGATAGACCTTGAGCCAGTGCTCGAGGTCCATCTCCATCGGGTCCGGTGTGGGGATGGCTTCGAGGTCGACATGCGCGCCCACGCCAGACGATTCGAGCAGCATGGCGAGGGTGCCGATACTGCCAGGATTGCTCATATCTTTTCCCGCCGTCACCCAGCACTCTTGTGCGAGGGTCTGCATCGAGGCGAGCTGTCTTTGCACCATTGCGGGCGACTTCTTCGAGGTGGTGTCGAACGAAAAATCCGAGCTGGGATGTAGATCGCCATCGAGGTCTATGGCAAAGACGATCGCCTCGCCCGGTGCGGCGGTATGGCTATAGATCACCGCATCCCGCGCCGCGCGTCCGAGTATGGCGATATCTACGGCGTTGTAATGGCAATCCGGGTGGATGTGCCCGCCGACGATGGGGACGCCGAACTTCACAGTTGCCGCTTGCATCCCCTCGACCACCGCATCGAGCCCGCCGATATCACGCAGTGAGAGCACATCGACCATGGCGATGGGCACGCCGCCCATGGCCGCGATATCGTTCACATTGGCGAGCACCGCACAATAGCCCGCCCAGTACGGGTCGGTGGTCATGATCGTTTCCATGATACCGTCGGTGGCGAGGAGGAGCGCGTAGGAATCGAACTGGATCACCGCTGCGTCCTCACCGAAATCTGCGAGGATCTCCCCGGCGGTGCCACGGCCCTGGAGGAACTGGGCGATCACCTTGGCGGCGGCGCGTTTACGGACGATGCCGGGGAAGGTCCGCAGTGCCTCGATCAACGCTTTGAGAGCCATTGGGATCGGAACTCGGTTCCGTTATATAAGGATGGGGGATGGAAAGGCATCTGATCTGATGGCTCGCCGTGGCGGCCGAGAACGCGGCCGGGAGAGAGGAGGAAGGGGAGGTGGAAAGGGATGGGTTGGGATGGGGCGGTGTGGGTGGCTCATTCCAGGCAGAGCACCTAGCTAATACATTTTTTGGCGAAAACATATATACTCGACCCTTTGAATGGAATGAGCCTGGGTTGGAACGACGAACAAATAAGTAAATGGATAATTAGGTGGATATGTGTGTGAATGGGTAAACAATTTAACTAATTATGGACCACGGGTTTGGTGCCGATGGATAGATCTGGTGCAAAGCTGAGCGCCCTCCATGCCATTTAGCAGTGGAGGGCTGCGACCGGCCGTCTTAGATCTCGATATCGAGCATGTCGAGGATCATCTCGCTGTAATCGTAATGCCGTAAGAATTTGATGTTCGGGATGGAGTAGAGCTGGAGCATCGGCTCCTCTTTGAGGAAATCGAACTTCTTATAGAGCGCGATCGATTTCATCTTGGAGCGCTGCAGTTCCTCGAAATTCTGATACGCGCCGAGGAGCATGGTTTCGAGGTTCTCCGCGACCCAGAAGAAGGCGGGTATCCAGTCGACCACCTGTTGTATCCCTTCTTCGCGGTTCTCGATGAGCGTTTCGGGTCGGAACTTCACATGGGCGAGGGCGAGGATCTCGTAGCCGAGTTTTTTCAGGTTCACCACACGCTTCGTCTCGATCAGCCCGGTGGCTTCGAAATCTTTCCGTGCCCGCGCGATGGATTGGCGTGTGACGTTGATCCGTTCCGCGATCTGTTTATCTGGCATGTCTGGATATTTGACGAGCCCATAGAGGACCTTCTTCTCCGTCTTGGTCAACCTACGTTTCGAGAAGCCCTCCGGTTCGAGTTCGAGCTTCTCCTCGAACGGCTCCTCGCGCTCGAAAAGGCGGTGAAGGAGCGGGAGGAAGTCGAAGAACCGAAGGAGCGTCGTGATCTCGAACGGGAACATGATCTGCTGGAAGCCGCTCTTGTCGTAGAGATGGTTCTCACTGTAGACGAGTTTGAACTCTTCGTTCACCCGCTTCGCTTTGGTATAATTGGGGTAGATCCCCACCGAAAAACCCTGATTCGCTTCCCATAACGAATAGAAGATGTTCCGATAGAGATGTGCGTTCTCAGTATGGATCCGTAGCCGTTCATCTTCGAGCACTAATGGATTGTATGAGCCATATGAAACGGAGAGCAATTCACAATCGAGCATATTGAGTGCGGGAAGTCGTACCGTGGAAAAAAAACCGGATTTTTTCAGTCGATTTTTAATGGCAGTGAGCGTCGACATTTTGAAATCGATCGTTTCTGCAAGTTGGCGGTCGTTGAGGAGCGGATGTTTCACCAGGCCATAGAGCACGGCCTTTTCGTTCTCCGAGAGCTTTGTTTTCTTGCGTCTCGTGCTCGAAAGATCGTTGAATATTGTGCCAGAGAATGTGTCCGATTTCGCAACCATTCGGTAATCTCCGATCCTAATAAGCCTGGCGCGTGTATAAAAAGGTTATTAGCGATCTGGGGGTATTCGCCATCATATTGTGCCAATTCAATGGATCATCTACTCTAATTCTTATTCTTGTTGTGGAAATGTGCAACTTTCATTCCGATTTTTGACACGGCCTCGATCGGTAAGGTTCATTAATCGGCGCGAAGTTCCGATCGCGTCATGATGACGGACCCAGCCGCAGGAGCGACTGGACTGTGACGATGAACCGGTGGTAATATGTCAATGGATGAAGCGATCGGCGCACGAAACGCATTGAAATATGTCTTAGAGGGGGTCGCGGGCGAGCGTTTGGCTATCGTCTGCGACGAAGAGAAACGCGCCGTCGGCACGACCTTCGCCCATGCCGCGGTGGACCTCGGGCTGTGGGTTCGACTCTTTCTCGCACCGACGAGCACGCGATATCGGACCGACGTCTCACCGGCGTTGCGCGAATACATCATCGGCCAGCGACCCGATATCTTCCTCAATCTCTTTCGCGGCCCGGCCGAGGAGGTCTCATTCCGCATCGCGGTGACCGCGCTGGAGACACGACGGCGGGTTCGGCTCGGGCATTGTCCCGGCATCACTCTGGATATGCTGACGGATGGCGCATTGGCGCTTCGCGAAAACGATTACGAGGCGATGCACGCGCGAGTGGAGCAGATCCTCCAGCGGCTTCAAGATGTCGTGCGTGTCACAGTGACGAATCCGGAGGGGACCGCGCTTCGGTTCGGCGTCAAGGACCGCCCGTTCTTCACCGATACGAAGGTGAACTGGAAGACGATGAAATGGATGAACCTCCCGGTGGGCGAGGTCATCGTGGGCCCGGAGGAAACGAGCATGAACGGCACGCTCGTCTGCAGCACCGCGGTGGGCGGTATCGGACTGCTCGATGCGCCGGTGACGGTCGAGGTGGCCGACGGCAAGGTGGTCTCGCTTAGGGGCGATGCGAGAGAACAGGTGGAGAAGATCGAAGAGAACCTCGCCATCGACGATTGGGCCTCGTTCGTCGGCGAGTTCGCGTTCGGGCTCAACCCGAAGGCGCGAATGCTCGACGAGTTCCTCGAGACGGAAAAGGTGGAGAAGACGGTGCATGTCGCGTTCGGGAACAATATCGACTATCCCGGTGGCTGCAACCCCTCTGCAAACCACATGGATTTCCTCATCACCGAGCCCACGGTCGAGGTCGAATATAGCGCGGGCGAACGCACATGCGTCATGCGCGACGGCGAGTTCACCTTCTGACGCGAACGCCGTTTGGTGTTCCTCCGCCACTTCCCTCTCCATAGACCCCCCTAGAGCCCCGATAGACCGTTTTCACTGGCGTCTCCTACGTTCCCCCGCGTCAGCCGCTCCACTCGCTATACTCGTTATACTCGATATATTCGTTATACTCGTTATACTCGATATACTCGATATACTCGTTGCCCGCGTCACGATGGTCGCGCTCGCTGGAGCAGATGTGGCCCGCCATCTCAACTTCACTTCTATATGTAACTTCCGAAAAGTCTATTAATCGCGACCGGATAATAGATGCGCATGTCCAAGAAAGATCTTAAGTTCGACGTCCGAAAAGAAGTGAAGCACCACACCCTTATCCACGCCTTCCCGGGTGTCGGCTTCGTTAGCATGATCGCCTCGAATTTCATGATCGAGAAGGCCAACTTCGAGCGGGTTGGAGTGGTCACCTCACCCAAGTTCCCCGCCACATCGGTGGTCCACGAGGGCCATCCCTATACACCGGTGCGGCTCTATGGGAACGATAGCGATATTCTCATCATGGTCTCCGAGTTCGCGCCGAAATCGTCCACCGCACGGATGATCGGGGATGATCTCCTCTACTGGGCGAAGAAATCGAAGCTCGACCGTATCATATCGCTCGAGTCGATCATGGTGAAGGATATCGACGAACAGGAAAAGAACCTCTTTGCCGTGGGGAGTACCGACGGTGCACGCGAAACTATCGAGAGCGCAGAGATCGAGGTATTCGAAGAGGGTATGGTCTCCGGTGTGGCCGGCGCGCTGCTCGGTGAAGCGGAATGGACGGATTTCGACATCATCTGTCTCCTTGTCGACGCCCATCCCATGTACCCCGACGCCCGCGCTGCGAGCAAGATCCTCGAGGCGCTCAATACGATCTTCCCCTCGCTCGATCTCGACCTCGAGGAACTGCTGGAACAAGCCGACGAGATCGAAGAGAATCTGCAGGATTCGATCCAGAAAGCCAAACAATATATGGCCGCGCAGCAGGACCAAGAGCCGGGGAAAGCGGTTGAACGCCCGCCACTGCCCTATATGTACGGATGAGCGCGCATCGCCACATGACATTTTTCTATCGTCGTTCCCCATCCACATCCGCGCGAACACACCATCGAACGAGAGGAGATACGGTCAGAAAACCATCGAATGACTGGCTCGTGATATTATGATCAATAACCATCGCTCACTCATCGACAGATACCTCACCCATGCGACACGATGCTCGCCCTACGAACTGCTCCGCAATCTCCAACGCGAGCTCTCCGCCTTCGACCAGGGCCGCCAGCACCTCCTTCGCGGTCGTGAAGGCGCGGTCGAAGGGATGCGGCTCGCCAAACGGCTCGATTATCCGCATACCGACATCTTCGAGCGCGACGATGGATACCTCGTCGTCTTCGAAGTACCCAACTGCCAGCATGACGACATCGAACTCACCGCAACGAAGGAGAGTGTGACGCTCCGGGCCAATATCGAGAAGGAGATATTGAACGAGCGCTATCCGCTCCGCCGTCAACGCGTCGCACGGTCCTTTAGGAAGAGGTTGAACTTCGAAAAAGAGATCGACCCGGAAACGATCCATGCCGAACTGAAGCACAATACGCTCGAGGTATCGATTAAGAAACGGACGCCGGATCGAGCACAGACGGTCAGCATCGATGTGGAATAAGAGCGCCCGACCCCCCGCATGCATGCATGCCTTCGTCGTCTTCGTCGTCGTTATTCATCGCCGGTACACTTTCAGCCGGCGAGATGCCGTACATCGCACGCTCACTTACATTTCTATTTCAACCCATGGCATCGACATCGATATATTGCGGTACAAATGAACGATACATCCAGTGCAACCTCCGGATCATCGCTGTCGCTCAACCGCTTCAAGTATCGGCTCATACTCTATCGCCCAGATCGAGGGGGACCTCAATTTCCGCCCGATCCTTCCGCTGAGGGGGGCTCGGTATTTGCGCCCTCCGTTCGGACCCGGATCGGCTCGTTGAACCAGAGCTCGTGTTGCGGGAACGGGACATGGATGCCCTCCTCTGCCAACGCTTTCTTGATCTTCCAGAGGAGCTCGATACGCACATCCCACCAGTCGCTTGCGGGCGCCCAGATACGGATCTTGAGATCGACGGAGTTGTCGCCGAGTTCGTCGACATATACCTGCGGTGCGGGCTTCACCAGCGCGAGCGGGTGTGCATCGATCACATTTTTGATGATACTCGCTGCGATATCTGCATCGTCCTTATACGGTATTCCCACGGTATATCCGAACCTGCGCACCACATGCGCGATATAGTTCGTGATCTTGGAGGTGAAGACGGTATCGTTCGGGATACGCACGAGTACGCCGTCGAAGGTGCGGATGAGCGTGGAAAGGATACGGACATCCTCGATGGTGCCCAGCGTATCCTGGACATGGACGGTGTCGCCGATATTGACGGGTCGCTCGATGATGAGGAATATCCCCGATATGAGGTTGCTGACGATGCTCTGCGATGCAAACCCGATGATGATGGCAATGATCCCCCCTGCAACGAGGAAACCGGCGGGGTTGATCCCCAATATGGGCAGCACAGCGATGAGTCCCACGATGGTGCTGATATAGGTGACCGTTTTGATCAGATTGGCCAGCGTCGATTCCGCCACCTTGTTCTTGAGATAGCGCCGAAGATTGAGCGTGGCGATCTTGACGATGAGCACGATGACGAGCACGATCTCGAGCGCGGTGAGAAGATCGAATATGCTCACATTGCCGTAGACGACGGTATCGAGCATCAGAATCCACTCTCCATGACGAATTTGGTGGCGATACCGGGGATGCGCTTGGCGGTATAGAGCTCGGTGGCCTTCGTCATCCCTTTGATGAGCGGTTGATCGTAGAACTCGGTCTCGGCGAGGATGTCGCTGAGCAGCCGCATCTTCGCGCGCATGGTGACGATCTTTTTCGAATAATAGAGCCGCATCCCGCCCGCTTCGAACACCGCCTGGGTCAGCTCGCACCAGCGCTGGGCGCGATTGACGATGTCGAGTGCAAGCACCCCTTCGTAGAGCGGGTCGGGGCTGGGCCGGTCGCAATAGACCGGTGAGGCCCAATGCCGACAGAGGACACCGCTCTGGATCTCGCCATAAAGCGTATACTTGATCTTGCTGAGGGAGAAGCAATCGATATCTTCGAGCACCGCATTTTGCCGGGCGAGGATGCCGATCTCGATGGGAACGGTGAGATAGACACGCTGCCGACCGCGCGGTCCGAGCATGATCGGATGCTCGAACTCGATACAGAGGTGTGGCGTGATCTCTTTGGGGAGGTTGACCGGCTCCACCGGTTCGATGGTGAGCTGGTCAGTGTCCATCACCAGCTGTTTCTCCACCTCCTCTTCATCGAGCGTGCGCCGATAGTCTACGGCGGCGCCCGCCTTCGCTTGCGTTCCAAGCTGTAGGCTGAAGCGGTCGTGGTCGATGGTAAAAGGGATGGTATAGGGCCCGTACATCGGAGCGCGGGTAGCGTTGTGGTTCTATTAATATCTAATGATAAGCGGAGGAGTGGTCGTGGCTCATACCAGGCAGAGCACCTAGTTGATATACCTTTTGGCGAAAACATATATACTCGACCCTTTGAATGGAATGAGCCGTCGTGGTGGCGATAGGCGAAGTCCCCTTCGACGCTGCGTAGATGAAAAGGACCCGGTCTCGGCCCGGCGCTCCGCTGTCGTATCGGTGTGTCCATTGGAGCTACTCATCGGGCCGGTACGGCAGTTGAGATGTTCGGTGGATGGCCCCATGGCCGGGACATGGCCAAGAGGAACCGATCATTGTTCGCCGGACTGCGCGTTTTCGTCCGATGCGCGCGCATGCTCCGTCTGCTCCGTCTGCTCCGGCTTTTCCGCGGCGTTCCCCTCTTCACCGTTCCCGCCTTCATCTTCGTCTTCTTCGACCAGTTTGCGATAGAGCATTCCGCGGCGTTCCCGTGGTGCTGCTTTGGGCTGTTCCTCTGCGCGTGTGGCATCAGGCGTCGGTCGGGGCTCGCGGTCCTCCGTGGCGGTCTCCACCGGTTCGGCCTCGACGAGGGACCATTCGTCGTCGGAGGGTGTTGCTGCGGGTGTTGGTGTTGCTGCGGGTGTTGGTGGGGGTGTTGGTGCGGGTTCGTCCCCGGCGTCCGCGACCTCCACCCCGACCTCGTCCGCGTTTTCGGAAATGTCGTCGGAGATGTCTTCGTCGTCGAAATCGAAATCGAAATCGAACTCATCGAGCGGCACGAACTCGGTTTCATATTCCGTTCCCGGTCCCGTATCGGATTCGGATTCGGATTCGGATTCGGGATCGGGATCGGATGCAGATGCGGTCCGGACCGTTTCCCCGGCGGTGTCCGGCCCCGCTGGTGTCGCGTCGGGGTGCGTGGGCGGTTCCATGGTCCTATCTGGTTCTGGCTCGGCGGCATCATCGAGGATGAATTCGGTTCCATCGTCCATCGAAGTTGGTACAGGTTCCTCTTCTTCTGTGGGGCGCTGTGGCCCGGAATCGTTCGACGGCGTTCGCTCGGTCTCAACCGCTATTTCAGATGTCGGCGGTGCTGAGAGCGCTTCTCCGGCTATCTGCTCTTGGGCTTGGGCTTGGGTGGGGGGTGGCTGCCGTGCGGCCATCTCGGGGACGGTCATCGGCTCCTTCCCTTCCTCTTCCTCATCTTTGGTGAGGATGACCGCGCGCACCATCTCGCCATCCTTGTAGACGGTCTGCAGCATCTGAGCCGGTCCTATCACGCTCATGCGCGGTCGTGGCGTATGGCGGCGCAGCATACGATTGAAGAATCCGCGTTTCTTGACATTGGTGGTGGAAATACCCTGCATCTCGATACCGATGAACTCGTCCTGATTAATCTCGCTCATGGTGAGTTTGATGAGCTCCGCCTCTTCTTTCGCGGTCAGACCGGTCTCGAGCACACAGACCACGCCCTGTTTGACCTGGTCGAGGATAAAGCGTACCCGCTCATCTTCGGACATCGCTTTCAATGTCTCTTGGGAGATGAGGTTGATCTTGATCCCTTGTTCGGTCACTGTTCCACCCGTCTCGTTCCGGCGGTGCTGGCACATCTTTCGCGGCGGCTGGGGAGGGCTTCCGGTCGCGCCGTTCCTATTTAAAGTATTTCACCATGGTCCGGTACATATTCTCCATATTATACCCCGTGAGCGCGGAGAGCGGTACGACGGGATGCTGTGGGAACGCGGTCTTGATCGTGGCCGGCGACGCCTCTTCCAGATCGATCTTGTTTGCGATGATGATGATGGGGAGCTGCCGTACTTGGAGGTTGCCGATGATGGTGACATTCACTTGATTGAACGGGTCCAAGGAGGCGTCCATGACGAGGAGCACGCCATCGAGGTCCTCGAGCCAGCGTATCGCCTCGATCACGCCCTCGGTGGCCTCTTTGGCGCGTCGTCGGCCCTCCTCTTCGTCCATACCGTAACTTTCGACGAATTCGTGAAAATCGATCTTGGTCGCGATGCCGGGCGTATCGACGATATCGAGCGAGAGCTTGGACCCTTCGGCCTCGATCAGGATGTTCTTACTTTCCTTGATATGCCGCGTCTCGTGTGGCACTTCGGAGGTGCGGCCGAGGATCTCACCGGTCCAGTCTCGTGAGATACGGTTCGCGAGGGTGGTCTTGCCCGCGTTCGGTGGACCATAGATGCCGATCCGCAGGTGCTTTTTGAAAAAAAGATTCCGGAGCCATACTCCGATGCGCTCGAACACGCCCATCCCATCTCAACCTCCGCTCGTTTCCGTCCATTCCTCGTCGTTATTGTGCAGTTTCGTATTCTTCTATGATCGCTTCGAGTTCTTCGATCCGTTCGTCGCGGTTGCGGATCATTTCCTGTGCCTTTTTAATAGATCTTGATAGAGTGCTTTCCAATCGGCATGGTTGGGTCGCGCGCAGGCGTCCATGAATTTCGTATCGAGGAACGGATAATTCTTGTTCTCGATCTCTCGCCCACACCGCGGGCAGACCCACTGGGTTTTGATGCATCGACATAGAATTCATGGCCACATTCGTCGTTGCCACAGATGACGATCAGTCTCATAGATGCACCGTTGAAAGGCAGATATTGGCCATGACATAAAAATGTTCCCTGGAGGGGGCTGAGGGGTTTGGGAGGCCACAAGGAGGTAGGTTCTTGGGACTGGGCGACCCCATCCACCCGCGATAGGGAGGCCAAATGGTCATAACCACTGGGACTGGCGTACGGGGAAGGGGGGGGCGTCCGGAGCCGCCGCGCCGACTCGCGTTCTTCTCGGTATGAGGAACAGGAATGTGGGCCTCGGGCTCCACCTATTATTGGCTCCACCCGTTATTGCGTTCTACTTCAATTCATTCATCTGAGCTGGTGTGGTCTAGTCTGGTCTAGTCTGGTCTGGTCTGATATCGTGCCGCATGCGTTCGTTTTCGAAACTGGAGCAAGGTCAGCGCCAGCGCGGCCATACAGCAGAGCGCAATGGTGAGATAGACCGCCGGGATGCCGTATTGCGCTACCACGGGCGCGAAAAGGAGCGGTGTGAGGAACTGGCCGAGGAAGCCGGCGGTGCCGATGAGCGAGGTGATCCTCGCGCGGTGCGAGCCCGGCGCGAGCTCACCGACCCAGAGCATGATCGTGGGCATGACCACCCCTTGCCCTGCGCCGAAACAGACAACGCCGACGACGATGGCCGTTACGGAATCGAGCAGCGCCATGGAACCGTATCCCACGCTCCAAATGGCCAGTGCGGCGAGGATGATAGTGGCGTACGCCGCTCTACGCTTGAGCCAGCCATAGATGAACGCGGTGACGCCCGCGGCGGCGGTCATGGCGGTGATGAAGAGCGAGATGGTGAACGGAAGCGTGACACCGAGCGCGGCCAGCCGTTGCGGGGCGAAGACGACGATAGCGTAGAGGAAGAGGTTGGTGGCGAACATGAGCGTGTAGAGTTGGAGGATCAACGGCCGCGCGCGGAGTGCGGGCCAGAGCGCGGCGGCGGATGCCTCGCCGCGGTGGTGGGGGTGCGCGGTGTCGGCTGCGGTGCGGTGCCACGACTGGCTCTTCGGGATGGCGACGATCGCGAGGACGCCCAGCGGTATACCGATGAGGTAGGCGGAGAAGGCGTAATGCCAGGAGAGCGAGCCGAGGAGCCCGCCGACGAGGGGCCAGGTGATGCCGCCGATACTATTGGCCGATGCGCGGTAGCCCATGATGCGGTTGCGTTCGTCTTCGGCATAGAGATCGAGGATGAGCACGGTGAGTGCGGAATAGAACGCTGCCAGCGCGATGCCCAGTAGTGCGCGGCTGATGATGAGCGCCCAGAAGCTGTCGAGCACGAGGCCTGCACCGCCGGCGAACCCGAACGCGACGAGGCCGATGGCGAAGGGGCGTTTGGGGCCGTATGCCTCGATGGCGCGCCCGAAGAGGGGTGAGAAGAGTGCGATAAAGAGCGCGTGGGTGGTGATGATGAACCCCGCGACGGTGCCGCGGATATCGAGCGCGGTAGTGATCACCGCGATGACCGGCGAGATCACCGCACCGGCCATGATGGTCAGCGTGGCCGCGGTGAGGAGCACGGCGAGGGTGAGGCGTGCGCGGTGGGTATCGCTCTGAGGCGGCATGGGCTCAGCTCAGCACAGTTCAGTTCGGTTCGGTTCAGTTCAGTTCAGCGGGACGGGTAATATCGTGGGGAGAGATAGATGTTTTTCCTCCGGCGGGTACATGGCGGCATAGCGTGTGTTCGGTTTGCGAACCGGTCCGGGGTTGAGGGCCGATCTGCCTATCGGGAATGCTCAAATGCGGTGCATAGGCTGTTTCGGGCGTGTTTGAGTCAAGCAGAGAGATGCGTTCTTTAGCATATCGGGAATGCTCAAATGCGGTGGTCTTCGACGAGCGACTTCGCGGCATCGGCGCGGTCGAACTATTTCCTCGAAAGGTTCCTGAAAATACTTTCACTTCGAATGATCTATCGCAATTCATCGCCAGTGCAATAAATGAGTATGGTCTCCGTCGAATACTTTCACTGACCTCTCACGGTTGATGCTATATACTCATCGAAGCGATCGTGTCTTTGGCGATCTCGTGTTGGACAAGGTGCGTACGCTCAACGATTTCCATACGGTCTTCCCGAACGAATGGGTCTGTTTCTGGGTCTTTGTCAGTCTCCGCTGGCCAGAAGGGTTCGTGTGCCGTACCTGCGGGCATACCGAGTATAAAAAGATCAGGAACCGCTGGCTGCTCCGGTGCAGGAACTGCAACGACCAGATCTCGGTCAAGGTCGGTACGGTAATGGAGCATTCCAAGCTGCCGCTTAAGAAGTGGCTCTACGCCGCGTTGCTGATCGTCTCCAATAACGGCATTCCCGCCACTCGTCTCGAGGAATATCTCGATGTCTGTTACGAGACCGCGTACACGCTGGGCCAGCGGATCAGGCATGCCATGGCCGAACGCGAACTGGTCGCACCACCCAACGACGCCGCAGCGCTCGGGGTGGTACATATGGAGGATGTGACGCAGCTGTCGCGCGCTATGGGGTGGGTCGCGGTGGCGTTAGAGAAGGGGGCAGCGCCCGCTGCCAATGGTACGGACGCGGATGAGCACATCGGACGATGCGGTGAGCGTGATGTGGGCGGGTGGGAGCCGACGACGGGCGCGAGCGCGGAGATGCTCCGGATGCAGGTGGTCCGGGGTGCAGGAGCGCAGCGCGAGGAGTGTGAAGATTTCGCGGCGTTTATCGGCGGCCTCAACGGTGACGGTGGCAATAGCTCGCATGCAATGGACGGACATGAGAATGCAGCGAACGACCGTATCAAGAACAAGTGCGCGGCGGTCAAGAGTTGGTTGGCGCGGGTGTTCCGGCGGATGGTGGGTCGACATCTCAAGCGCTACCTTTGGGAATACGCATATCGACACAATCGTCGCTCCGAACGCATCAGTGCGCTATTCGGCACGCTCGTGCGCGATATCGCTTCGTCGAGCCCATTGCCGTACCATGATTTTCTCGCGGGGAAGGCGTAGGATTCTCGCGTGCGCGCGTGTGTGGCCCAGCTCACTGGTTCGAGCGGTCAATGCCGCGCAGGAGGATCGGACGAATGCTGATGCTCAACCGGTAAACGGTCGGTCGATCGACCGTTGACGCCCATCACCACAACACTATCCCACAACACTATCCTTATCATCAAGCCGCGGCCCCCAGAAGGGCGCAGGGGGTGGGGCTGCCCGCGCCATGGGTGAGATGGGTCGCCGCTGGTGTTTGAGCCAAACCGAGACGGTCGGAGGGTAGGGGATCTCTCATTGGAACGAACCAGCACATAGCGGGAACGCTCAAAGGCCGCGCGGCGCGGTGCTGGCTGGTGTTT
>CAZSUE010000011.1:0-9510 GCA_964609045.1 uncultured archaeon
ACCGCACACCGCACACCGCACACCGCACACCGCACACCGCACA
Source organism: uncultured archaeon (assembly GCA_964609045.1). Classification (GTDB taxonomy): domain Archaea; phylum Thermoplasmatota; class Penumbrarchaeia; order CAZSUE01; family CAZSUE01; genus CAZSUE01. The sequence goes on from CAZSUE010000011.1 coordinate 44, forward strand.
CCGCATACCGCATACCGCATACCGCATACCGCATACCGCGGCGGGCGGGGGGCGGCCCCAACCCCCAACCCCCTCCTAAGGTGATGAGATGGAGTACAAAACGTTGACATTGACACGCGAGGATCATATCGCGGTACTGACATTCGACCGCCCCCAAGTGCTCAACGCGCTGAACTCGACGGTGCTGCGCGAGCTACGGCAACTCCTCGAGGAGCTCTGTGGCGACCGTATGCTCCGCGCATTGATCGTCACCGGTGCGGGCGAGCGTGCGTTCGTCGCCGGCGCCGATATCAAGCAGATGCTCGATATGGGACCGCTGGACGCACGTGCCTTCATGCAACAGGGCCAAGCGGCGATCAATATGCTCGAGGCGTTACCCGCGCCGGTGGTCGCCGCCGTCAACGGGTTCGCGCTCGGCGGCGGGCTCGAGCTCGCGCTTGCATGTGATATCATCGTCGCATCCGAGACGGCGACGCTCGGGCTGCCGGAGGTCACCCTCGGGCTCTTCCCCGGTTTTGGCGGCACCCAGCGCCTCGCGCGCCTCGTAGGTCGCAACTGGGCCAAGCAATTGATCCTCACCGGCGAGATGATCGACGCAAACCAGGCGCAGGCCATCGGGCTGGTCAACGAGGTATTGCCCGCCGAGAAGCTGATGGAGCGCGCACGTGCACTCGCCGGGACCATGGCGACGAACGGCCCGCTGGCGGTCCAGTTCGCCAAGCAGGTGATCAATCGCGGCATCGAGACCGACCTCGGGACCGGTCTCGCGCTGGAGGCGGAAGCGGAGGCGACGATGTTCGCCACCGAGGACCGGCGCGAGGGCATGCTGGCGTTCATCGAAAAACGCAAGGCCGATTTCAACGGTCGCTGAACCGACCATCTTCTATTCACGATCGGCAGCGTTTCAGCACCCGCTAGAACCCGGTTTCGATGAGCGGTTCGAGCCGAGCCTGAGAGAATGAGCACTCGAGCTCGCCACCGTTCCTCTTATCGCCATGATAGAGCTTCGCTCATTTTATTCTATCACTGCAACATCAGTGTAATACTAATGTAATGTCAGTGTAATGTCAGTGTAATGTCAGTGTAATGTCAGTGTAATAGCCTACCCCCCAGCATCCATCCTTAATATACCGGGCGGATGTGCATGCGCAGCGAGAGTGGCAACAGAGCATGTATGCATGCAAAACCAACTATAGCAAAGTAAGCCAAGCAACGCCAGAGCGCAGTTCGATCGAATTGAATATCAGATCGGCGGGCCGACAGCTACGCTACCACCGGGAATCGACAGTATTGATCGAACAAAAGCGGGATCGATCGTTATGTTGTGCGCGCGGCGCATGACGCCGTCAACGCTGTGTTACAGGACCGTTGCCCCGCTTGCCCGGTTGTGAAGTACGTCCCCCATCGCCGTACCGATCGAAAAACGCACGCAATGACGATCAGCGCTTGTGGATGGTCATGCGGCAGTTAGTGCAGCGCCAGAGTTCGAAGATGTCCTCGCCCCGGGAAAATGGGATCATATAACCTTTCTTGCACTCTGGGCAGGGTGGAAAAATCGTTTCCATCGGTATTTACCTCCTTCGTAAGCGAGTCTGAACTTTCGTGGCGCTATATAAATTTGGTGCTGTTTGCCGTTGTCGTCTGGGTAAGTATGAGCGGGATCGAGGATGTGGCGGGGTCGGTGCGCGTCGCGCCCGCTATGTACCTGAAGGGGTGGTATCGTGGGCAAAGAAATTCCTAACCGCCTCGGCCGGGGTCTCACTTTCAAAAAAGCGCGGGAAGTACTCTTTGAAATAGATCGCGCGGCTATCGAGGATGACGGCGACACCGCGGTCCTCCTCGTCGCGGATCAACCGCCCCACGGTCTGGAGCAGTTTGCGCGTGGTCGGCGCGATCACGGTATATTCCCAGCCGCGGTTGAACTTCACATCGTAATAATGCCTCAGCGCGCGTTGTTTTGCGGTGGGTTTCGGATACGGGATGCCGACGATGACGACGACCTCGAGGCTCTCGCCGGGATAATCGATCCCTTCGCTGAGCCGGCCGCCCATCACCGAGAGGAGCAGCCCTCCCTCACCGCTCTTGAAGCGCTTGGCCAATCGCATCACGCCATCTTGCGACATACCGCGTTCTTCGATGTAGACGGTCTGGGACCGGACGGTCTCCTCAAATGGCGCGGTGCCGAGGATCCGGTCGCGCAGCGCGTACGAGGGGAAGAATACGCCGATATTGCGCGCTGTGGCGGTGATGATCGATCGGAGCTCCTCGGCGATCCTATCGACCATCCCCGCGTCGCGCTTCATCGCTTCGTACTTCGTGGTCACCGAGCGCGTAAAGAGCGTGAGACGGTTTTCCTCCGGGAACGGAGAACGGTACTGCGCGAGGACACAGCTCCGCTCGAGCCCCACCGAATCCCTATACTCGTTCAGCGGTGCCAGCGTCCCGGACATGTGGACCGATGCGTGCGCGTCGGTGACGACGCCGGTGACCAGTGACGGATCGAGGCAATACGCCTGGAGGAGCACCTGCTCGTCGACGCAGATCAGCTTCACATGATACCGCGCCTCGATCGTCGTCCAGAACTGGAGGAACGACCCCACCGCACCGATATAGGACCGTGCCAGCTTCCCCTTCTTCCGGCGCATTTCGCGGATCACTTCGCCACGGGTGACGAGGTCTTCGATGATGCGGTCGAGCACGCGACTGGTGATATGCTGGCGGTACATGAGTTCGGTCTCGAGCTCGTCGGGCGGCACCAGTGCGTCCTCGTCCTCGATATACTCCTCCACCATCCCCGCCATGATATCCATGATGAGATCGAAGAACACGCTCATCGGCGTGCCGTTGGGCAGTTCGGGGTCGTTTTGCTGGTTTGCCTCGTCCATCGCCATTTTGAGCGTTTGTTCCGATAGCTCGCGCGTGCCGAGCTCGCGGGCGTAGTCCGGGATATTGTGCGCTTCGTCGAGCACGACGATCATCTCGTCGAGATCGATACGCCACCAATAGAGGAGGTTGCGGCGGATGAAGCGATTGAGGAAATAGATGTACGGCGCCGTGACCACGGTGGCATAGGGGATGAGCTGCTTGATCAGCTCGTACGCACAGCAGCCGTGTGTATCGGCGTACGCAACCCATTCCTCCATGGTCGGAAGCGCCTCGCGCGCATACGCGAGGATCTTTGCGTTATCCATGTCCAGGAGCGCGTCGTAGAACGAACATGGCTCGTACTTACTCTCCGGCGGCGCCTCGCCCGAGACGCGCGCGTCGCGGATTCGCAGCGCCACGCGTTTCCGGTCGCTGCAGAGTCGCGACAGCTCGTCGGTGGTCGCGCCCCGCAGCTCCGGTTCGAGCGCGAGGAGCCCGCAGAGATTGGCGCGGCCCTGGAGCCCGATGCCAAAGACCCGTTCGGAACGATTGATCGCACGCAGCTCGCCGATGACCTGGCGTTGTTGCGAGTTGGTACGCGTGATATAGAGCACACGTTTCGCGTTCTCGAGCGCATAGGGGATCGTCCCCACCAGCGCGCAGATCGTCTTCCCCGAGCCGGTCTTGGACTCACAGACGAGGTCGGCGCCGGTCTCGAGGACGCCCTCGATCGCTGCGATGATCTCGTGCTGGTTCGGACGGGGGTCGTACGGGAAGAGCGCATAGGGATCGGTCATCCGCTCGCATATGGTGGAGCTATTCTAAAATATTGGGGTAGACCACATGGCGCACCGAACGCGTTGCAACGTTCCTTGCCGATAGGTGCAAAGGAACCGAGGAAACGGCGCCACCTCCACTCCAGCACGAAAAACCAGAATTCGACGGTACCATTAACATTTTTATAGCGGGACCGCTATGCCTGCGCTACTTCGAGGTAATTTGGAGGCAGAATCATGAAACGGAGATCGGTCCTCTGTGTCGCTGTCTTGCTTTTCTCGCTCCTTTTCGCAGGCGCGGTCACAGCGGCGGATCAAGACCACGACGGCTTGGATGATGATTGGGAAGCAGCTCACGAAGGCTACGACAATACGACAAAGGATAACTGGCAGGACCTAGATAACGACGGTATCGTCGATGGCGAGGAGGAAAATGCGACAAAGGCGCTCAAGAACGAGGTGATCGAGGAGAACCATCACTACTGGTCCGCGTTCGCCGCCACCGCGATCATCGCCTTTGCGATCTTCTGTCTCCTCGCGGGGATCTTCACCGCATATTTCGGTGCGGGCAAGAGTAGGATCATCGGCGTCGTGCTCACCATCGTCGGCGCGGTAGGACTCCTCGGGTTCTTCTTTATCAAGTTGATCCAAAAGACGGACACCATCGTCGGGCTCGTGCACTGGGATAAGTTCTTCGTCGTCTACTCGTTCCTGATCGTGCTCGGTGCCATCATCGGTGCCGTGGTCGCCGTGGGCGTCTTTTTGCTTGCGATCATGAAAGCGTAAAGGGACAAAAACATCTATCGATGGATCAATAACTGGCCGGGATCCGTGACTTCGGGTCCTATGGCCATTTCTCCCCTTTTTTTTCTACATTTTCGATCTCCTCCAGCCATGGTTTCTCCCGCACCATCCCAATATCCTGATCGGAAAGACGCGCCAAGCGCCGGACTTAAACCCTCTAGTGCACCCACGTTGGGCGGGTGGCAAGACGAGAGCGGTCCCCCGCCCCCACCCTGACCCCCTGGCGATATCAAGGCTGACCGCCAATCCATTTCGTATCGGGCCCATGGGGGTTTAGTACTTGTTCTTTTCGGGCAAAAAATAAATAGAGGCCCAGCCGCACCTTCGTTCCACATCAGCCACTATCGACTCCTCATTGACCGAATATTTTAATGTCCATAGTTCTATAGTTTCGATATGCTCCCGAGGGTTGACCGTTCTGGGTTTTATGCGACACATTCGCTCCTCATCGGGTTTTCTATACTACTGTTATTACTGCTTTCCAATGTGACGCTCGTCATGGCGTCGCCCCCCCATAGCATATCGCAGCAGCCAGGGCATACGCGCGCCGAAGAGCGGCCGGCGCGTAGGCGCGCCGAAGAGCGGCCGGCGCGTAGGCGCGCCGAAAGTGGCGACATCATCATCAACGAGTTCATGTACGACCCCATCGGCTCCGACGGGCTCTATGAATGGCTCGAGCTTTATAACCGCGGTTCGGAGCCAGTCGATCTCTCGGGATGGAAGGTCTACACCGGCAACAACCACACCCTCACCTTGGTCAATGGCAGCTTTGTCATCGACGCCAACGGCTATGTCGCGGTTTGTTCTAATGCAAGCATGTTCCTCGCGCGCCATCCCGATCATACCGGCACGCTCATCCGCTCTGCGATCAACCTCCCCAATAGCGGTGAAACAACACTCGGGCTCTACCCCGACGGCGGCACCTCGCTGGAGAACGCAGTGACCTATAACATATCCACTTGGGGCGACACTGTGGAGGGGTATTCGTACGAGTGTGTGGACCCATGGGCCGAGCTGGACGACGCCGCGAACTGGGCCCCCACCCTCATCGAGAACGGGACGCCCGGTGCACGCAATAGCCAGTACGCGGGCGATTCGCCCGTGGCGGACGACCCGCCGGTGATCGCGAATTTCACGCTCACTCCCACCGCGCCCACCGATACCGATACCGTGACCGTCACCGCCTCGGTGTTCGACGACGAGGGTGTCGAAAGCGTCCAGCTCTCCTATCGCGTCGACCGCGGCGCAGGAGAGAGCGTGGCGATGAACGAGGACGAGCCGGGTGTCTACACCGCGGAGATACCGTCGCAGCACGACGCCGCGCTCGTCGAGCTCTACCTCGCTGCGCGCGATACCGCCGGGCAGGAGACCGTTGCACCGCGCACCGCGCCGGGGACGATGATGCAGTACTGGGTACGCAGCGGGTACGAATACGATGTCGTCCTCAACGAGTTCCTCCCGAAGCCCGGTGTGGATATGAACGGCGACGGCGTTGTCGACCATGGTGATGAATGGATCGAGTGCTACAATAACGGCACGCAAACCGCATACCTCGCCGGCTGGCATCTCGACGACGAACGCGACGGCGGCGACGCGCCGTACACCATTCCGGTGGGCACACGACTGGAACCGGGCGCGTTCATGACGCTGGACGGGAATATCACCGGCATCCGTTTGACCGACGGCGGCGGGACGGTCTCACTCCTCGACCATGCAACACAGCTCGTCGACCAGTACAATTATACCCGCTCGCACATCGATCGGAGCTGGGGGCGGCTTCCCGACGGGAGCTTCCTCTGGACCGAGTTCGAGGAGCCGACGCCGAACGCGACCAACGGCGAGTTCGAGAATGCGCCGCCCACGCTCGTCTCGTACACGCTGGATCCGAACAGCCCGTCGAGTACCACACCGGTCACGATCACGCTCTATGCCGAGGACGACTGGCTCCTCGGGCGTGCTACGCTCGATTATTCCGGCCCGGCTCCTATCAACACGGGCGAGAGGGTGATGACGGCGCTGGGCGATGGCTATTATCAAACCACACTCCCCGCCGCGCCGAACGGGAGCCGCGTCCAACTGCGGTTTTGCATCGAGGACCACTGGGGGCTCGCCGACGAATCGGCCACCGTCGAATATATCGTCCAGGATTATACCCCCGCCGTGGTGATCAACGAGTTCCTCGCCGCGCCCGGCGCGACCCCTACCGCGAACGGGACCCATAACAGCACTGCGCAGTTATTCGCGCAGGAATGGATCGAGCTCTACAACTCAATGCCGTTTGCCGTGGACATCGCGAGCTGGGAGCTCGGTGTCGGACTCGAACCGGCCGATGAGGGCGCGGACCCCACCCGCGCCAACCGGTATTCGTTCCCGCTCGGGACCATCGTTCCCGCCGACGGATACTTCGTCCTCTGGGCGAACGAATCGCGGCTGATCCTCCCCAATGCGGGTGGCAACCTCACCCTGCTGACCGCCACGGGCGAGCGTGTCGATCGGTTCGAGTATCCCGCGGCTCGGACCAATATTTCCATGGGCCGGGTACCGGACGGCGGTGAGAACTGGACCGCGTTCGAGACACCGTCGCCGGGCGCGACCAACGGGCCGCTCGTCAACACCCCTCCCATCGTGCTCGGTCTCGATCATGCGCCGCTCCATCCTCGCTCCAGCGAGAGCGTGAATGTCACCGCGCGAATGACCGACGATTGGTCCAATCGGCTCGGTGCACGGCTCCTCTACAGCGTCGACGGCGGCGCGTTCCGGACGGTGCAAATGACCGTAGCGACAGATGTGGATGAGGAGGGTGCGCGCAGCTATTATGGCACCATCCCCGCCCAGCCAGCGCATGCGCGGATCGCGTATTTCGTTACCGCGACGGACGAAAGCGACGCAGAGAATGTCTCGCAGACCAATGTCTACCTCGTTGCCGACCGGCTCCCCGATGTGGTGATCAACGAGCTCCTCGCCGCGCCCACCGAGACCGACTGGAACGGTGACGGTAAAGTCGACGGCGACGACGAATGGATCGAGCTTTACAACCGCGGCGAGCATGCCGCCGACCTCTCGGGCTATCGCCTCGACGACAGCACGCTCGGTGGCAGTCAGCCGTATACATTCCCCGCGAACACCATTCTCGAAGCGGGCGAATATCTTGTCCTCTACGGCGCAGAGAGCGGGCTGACGCTCAAGAATAGTGGGGACGAGGTCAATCTATTGAGCGACGGCGGCGAGACGCTCGACCGGTTCGTCTACGACGATGCGGCCGCCGACGGATCGTGGGCGCGCTTCTCCAACGGCGTCGGCGACTGGCGTGCGTTCGATATCCCGACCCCGAACGCGACCAACGGCATCTTCCGACCGCCCACTTCGTCCGAGGCAGGGGTCGTGATCGCGCGGGTCTATTATAAGCGCACAGACGAATTTCTGAAACTCTATAACGGTGCGGATACGGCGGTGGATATTGCGGGCTGGCGGCTCACCGACGGCGAGGGCGTCCTCACCTTTCTTCCGAACACCACCCTCCCCGCCCAGAGCGGGATGGTCGTCGCCGTCGACGCCGGTGTCTATCACTACCTCACCAACGCGGTCCCCGACGCCGCGCTCACCATTCCCAGCGACCTCGCCATGTATGACATCATCTCGTTGAAGAAAGAGAAGAACTTCCTCCTCGGCGACGACGGTGACGAACTGTTCCTCTATAATAACATGGATACGCTCATCGATGTCGTCATCTGGGGAGATTCCACTTATAACGGCACCGGCTGGAGCGGCGAACCCGCCGACACGGTGGGCAAGAACCAGTTGCTCGTGCGCAACATGGCCAGCAGCACGCAGTACCTCGATACGAACACCTCTTCCGATTGGGAGCATATCCATCGCATCGTCGTGGGCCAGTCCGACATACCGTATCGTACATTCGAGGTGGACGCGACGGTGACGGCGTTTGCGTCACCGGATTCGAGCTACGAGGTCATCGCCGGCGCCGTCGACGATGCCGAACAGCAGATCCTCCTCGAACTCTACAAGCTCGAAAGCCTCCCGCTCACCGAGCGTCTCGTCGACGCGGCAAAGCGCGGTGTCGAGGTCAAGCTCTTCCTCGAAGGCGGGCCGGTGGGCGGCCTCTCCGATGCAACCAAATACTGTGCACAACAGTTGGTCGCCACCGGCGCGGAGGTACGGTTCATGATCAACGACGCGTTGCGCGATATCAACCACCGGTACCGCTATATCCATTCCAAGTTGGCGATCATCGACCATGTGAAAGTGCTGATCGGGTCGGAGAACTGGGGCCCATCCGGCATCCCCGCCAACGCGACCTACGGCAACCTCGGATGGGGCATCCTCATCGAGCAACCATTGGTCGCCGCGTATTACGAATCGGTCTTCTGGACGGACTGGGACCCCGATATGCCCGACAGCCACCCCTATACCAGCGGGGGCGACTACGGTGAACCGTCGCCGGGGTTCGTCATGAGCAGCGCGGTCCTAAACGGCTCCTACGAGCCGCAGTTCGAGCCGAAGACCGTCGCCGGGCCGATGACGGTCATACCGGTCGTGGCGCCGGATAATGTGCTCATCGAGAACGCGTCCATCCTCGGCATGCTCGAGAAGGCGAAGGGAACGATCTATGTGGAGCAAGCCTATATCAATCCAGATTGGAACGAAGGCGACGACGCATTCCCCAACCTATTCTTGGAAGCGCTCTTCGATGCCGCACGCCGCGGGTGCAAGGTGCGCGTCATCCTCGATTCAGAGTTTGCGTTCAAGAATAATCCGGAATGGGATAATTACGATACGATGGTGCGGATCAACGAGGTGGCGTACCGCGAAGGGGTGGATATCGAATGCCGGCTCGCCGACCTCAAGAGCCTCGCCGCGGAGAAGGTCCATAATAAGGGCGTGATCGTCGATAATTCGTCCGTGCTCGTATCCAGTGTGAACTGGGGGCGATGGCCGGTGGTGTATAACCGCGAGATCGGCGTGATCGTCGAGCAGGAAGATGTCGCCTCGTACTATGCGGAGATA
>CAZSUE010000011.1:9520-19469 GCA_964609045.1 uncultured archaeon
GGCAAGAACTACGGCGATGACGACGACGATGATGGAACGGACGACACCGGCGGCGACGATACCGGTGATGGAACGGACGCCGGGGGCGATGATACGGACGAGAGTGCACAGGAGGGCGGCTTCAAGCCCGCCAAGATCACGGGCGCCGACCCGGTCGCGTACGGCGCGTTCGTCGTCATAGCAGCACTGATCGTGGTGCTCCTCGTCGCATATAGCCGTATTAGGCGCAGGAAGGTACTGAAACGAGAGGGGAGGACGCTCATAGCATCCACATCTGTCGACACCGACGAAGATAAGTACGCGTTCCTTCGCGAGGAGGAGGAAGAAAGGGGAGATGGGGGCAAAGATGAAAGTGCGAATGACGATGTGAATGATGATGTGAATGATGATGTGAATGATGATGTGGATGATGATGTGAATGCCCATCCGAAGGATGCGGAAGAACGCGAGGGGTCGGAGCGCGAGCAAGAGAGTCAATCGACGCCATCGCCATCGCCATCGCCATTGCGGTCAGAAACCGGAGCCACGGCCGAGTCCTCTCTCAAGAAGAGTGCTCAAAGCGGTGTAGAGGACGAGGATCCGTTCGCACCTCCACCGGATTGGGGCGACGAGAGGGGAGAGGACGGCATGTTCGCAGAAAATTTTGAGGTGCCCATCGAATCTGGTCCCGATATCTTCGAGGATGAATTTAGCGCTGACGAACTGGGTGTGGACGACCCGTTCTTCGACGACCCGTTTGCCACCGACGAGAGCGCGGATGCAACGATCGACGACGAGCTTTCCGAGATCTTTCGTGAGAACGATTAAGCGAATCGTACATCCATAGGTGCGTTTCGGCATGGTCTGTGATGATTGGGACAAAAAGAACGACGACCACGGTCCCGCCCATGGGCAAGAGCATGTTCGCAGTGCATGAGCGGGGCTGTAGCACCGATCATTTCGACGTTAAGGAGAACTAGAACTCGCGGTTGCAGTACGGACATTTCTTTACCCGCTTACTGCATGCCTCGTGATAGGTCTTGGAGCAGGAGCACTTGACCACCGTCCATCCCTTCTTGATATAGCCCATGCAGATCCCACAGCGGACGGCTTTATCCGCTACCCGCATCTGATCCTGTTGCTCTTTTAGATCGGATTCGGTGGAACGTTTACACCGGATCGCATATCTGTTCTGGGGGTTGATCTGGAGCACGCGTTCGAAATGCTCCAGCGCCTGTCGTGTTCGCCCCAATTTCTTGAGCACGATACCCTTATACATGAGCGCTTTCTCGTTCTCGGGAAGGAGCGCGATCACACGGTCCAGCGCCTCGACGGACCCTTCGAGGTCGCCGCGGCGCTGGGCGAGGAGCCGCGCCTTCGTGTACCATGCCCGGGCGTGGCCGGGTTCCGTGCGGACCACGCGCTCGAGACATCCCAATGCCTCCTCGTATTCTTTCAGCGATTCGAGCGTCGTGCCCATCTGGAACCAAAGCTCTCCGTCCCGTGCACCGTTGGCCAACGCGGTATTGAGCGCATCCAGCGCTGCGTTGTAGCGTCCGAGCTCTTTGAGCGCGCACCCCTTCCCAAAGTGGAGCCGTCCGTTCTCTGGCATTCGTGAAAGGAGGCGTTCGAACCGCTCCAAGGCGCGTTCCGGCTCACCATGTTCGAGCAGCTCGAATGCGCGATCGATCGGGCCGGTGGGGCTTCGGCTCCGTGCGCCGGGGAGCATTCCCGCTGGTGCGGGTGACGCTGAGGATGACGATGGCGATGGCGATGACGACGATGGGGTGGACGACAGTGGACGGCGTTGTGAGGTGGGCGTTGGGGTGGGCGACAGGACGGGGGCAGATGCAGATGCTGATGTCGATGTCGATGTCGATGTTGACGCCGATCTTGCTACCATCGATGATCGGCCCACACCCACCGGGGAGGTGTCTTTGCCCGGTGGTGGCGGCAGCGGTTCGGTGGACGCTTCCACGGCGTCGGGTGGCGGTGGCAGTTCGGCGCCCTCGCCCGCTGCTTCTTTGCCAACACCCAAGGCCGCCACGGCGGTGCTACGAGCGAGCGGTTCGCCCAGTGTTTCGTCTAATCCGCCGTCGATTTCCAATTCGCGCTTCACCTCGCGTTCGAGCGTCCGATGTTCACTCTTGCGAATGGACATCGATTCCCGCAGTAGGCCCAAGGTGCGCTTTTCCTTGCTGGTAAGGATCCCGTCGGACCAGAACCGTTTCAAAGCGTTCCGGTACGGTTCGAGGCGGCTATCGCTGGGTTCTGCCCGTGAGCGTTTCCGGACGGTCACCCCAGCTGGCGGGGCCGCGCTGGAGCGAAGTTGGGTAAGCGTCGTGCGCACCTCGTCCAACGTCGAACCCACCCCTTCGAGCTTGGCGGCGACCTCGCGCAGCTTCGCATCTGCATCCGCGTTCGTGGTCAGCCGCTCCATACCGTCGCCCGCCATCGCGCCCAGTTCTTCGAGCATATGCTGCCAGGCGTTATGCGTGCGTTCTAACGCCACGCCGACCCCGTCGGTGTTGGACACTGTCTTGAGCTGCGAGAGACGAGCGTGGTATTCCAGCTCCGGAAAGTGCCATACTTCGTCCTCGTAATAGGTGAGGTGCACGCCCATCATGGCGTCGAGGATCGATGAAAATAGGCTATGGATATGATCGTCGGAGGGGAGCTCCGCCGATGCCAGCGCACCGTCTTTTGCCTCGATCAATCGACAGAGCCGGTTGAAGATCCGCGTGGTCAGCTTCCTGAACTGTTCCAGCTGCTCCTTGCGTGAACCCTCCGATTGGGCGCGGGAGGGCGACGGACCGGATGTGGCCTCACGAACGGGGTTCGAGTTTGACACTTGCTCACCATGTAACGCGAAATGCGACCGACTCTTCACGAGGACCGGCCGCACTCGACCGGAGCCCCACGATCGTTTTCACCATAGTGTACCGCTACTTTATCGTTGCGCTACGACACAACGGGTGGCGGGTTCGATATATTGAAGACTCCGCTCGTCCCACAGCCGGTAGGGTCGCAGCCGAGCATCGATACCGACCGGTGGGGTCGCCATATCGGAAGAAGATGAGCCCGACCATCCGCTGAGCATCTCCGAGGGCGCGCGAAGTTGGCCCTATCGATTGCGGGAGACGAGGGGCGGGGGAGGAGACGGCGGACGGAAACGGGCCGCGACGCCGAGAGACGCCTGCGAGCGGAGTGGAACGGAAGGGAACGGAACGGGCGACGGAACGCAGGGATCGGTCGGCCTAGCGAGAGGGCGATCGGGATCGATGCCACCGCGCACCGTCCTCACCCAGCGTCTCACCGCGGTCAAGCTGCATTTCGGTTATGTATTGGGTGCGAAGATATAATGTTACGAGTTCGTTCGAATCGTTGAACAACATCGACACAAGCCTCAACTCCATAAAGAATTAGGGCGATGTCTTTATATAATAATTTCGACCGCGCACCGCGCGACCCTTTGCCTTTCCGGGCGGATCAAAGATCGCTGAGAGGTGCAGGACCCGGCGCACCGCTCCTTTCGGCGCCCATTTTTTGGAGCTACATACCCGCGTTCTGTACTTGTGTAGGGGAAACCCCGCAAACGCCCGCACCGGCCCCGGCGGATCGTGTGCTGAAGCCGCACATCGAATCGAACCGCGCCCCTTCCCGCGCGGCGATAGACGTTTTAACACCGACGCACCACGTTTACGGTGCGAAACGGCGCCGCCGCCGGACAGGGGCGTCCCGTGGGGAGCTGGGGATACAGAGGGAACGGGGAGCTGATGGGCGGGCGAGGGCGCCTTTGCGGCAGGTCGGGTTATCATACGCTCTGGCCAATGCGGAGAGCTGAAACTTGCCGTGATCCGAACATCCCGTCCTCATCTTCGCGCGGGCAGCGGAGCGGAGCGGGCGCGTAGAACCGCGGGATCGGCCATGGCGCGCACGCTTCGCTCCGGAACGAAAATTTTGCCGGCCATTTGCTACCACGGCAGCGCATCGAGGTCCACATTGCCGCCGGAAAGGACGACCCCCACGCGGCTCCCGGCAAATAGCTCCGGGTGGTCGAGGACGGCGGCGAGCGCCACCACCGCCGACGGCTCCACGACGAGCTTCATCCGCATCCAGACGAGACGCATCGCCGCCACGATCGCGCGCTCCGAGACGGTCAGGATCCGATGGACATGCGCGTCGATGATCGTAAAGGTGAGCTGTGAGAGCGAGGTGCGCAGCCCGTCGGCGATGGTATGCGGGTCGTTCGCAGGCACGAGTTCGCCGCGCTTAAGCGAGCGGTACGCATCATCGGCGGTGGCTGGCTCCGCGCCGACGACCTTCGTATCTGGCGCAAAGTAATGCGCGGCCAGCGCGCTTCCGCTGAGGAGCCCGCCGCCGCCAACCGGCGCGACGAGATGATCGAGATCGTGCACCGTCTCGAAGAGCTCCTTGGCCGCCGTGGCCTGGCCCGCGATAATGCGCGGGTCGTCGTACGAGTGGATGAACGCCGCGCCCGTCGCGGCGATCACCCGCTCCAGTGTGGTTTCGCGCGAAAGGAGCGTCGGCTCGCAGAAGGTGATCTCACCGCCGTACTCGCGCACCGCCGCGATCTTGACCTTCGGCGCGGTATGCGGCATCACGATATAGGCGGGGACGCCGCGGTTTTGCGCGGCGAGCGCAACCGCTTGCGCGTGATTGCCCGACGAGTGCGTGGCCACCCCCGCCGTGGCCTCCTCGTCGGTGAGCGAGAAGACCGCGTTCGTCGCACCGCGGAACTTGAACGCGCCGACCCGTTGGAAATTCTCGCATTTGAAAAAGAGCTTTGCACCGGCACGCTCGTCCATGCTGCGCGCGGTAACGACCGGCGTGCGATGGATATACGGCTCGATGCGCGTCGCGGCGCGGACGATATCGTCAGCCGTGGGTATCTCTGGTTCTCGGGCAAGCATAGTGGTCGTCCTCGGCTCTCATTGTCAGGGATATTTTTCACGATGAACTGGATGAGCATAGAGAAGCGTGCGGGAAAGGTATATAGTTTGGGTCTGGGCGGTGCGATTGGCATATTCGGTTCGGCATCGGATCCGAATGCCTCGATCATATATGGAGTAAAATATAGTAGAATAATTGGTCTCTGGTTAGCATAAAGTTGTAATAGCTTCCATACGAGAGCGGGCTCATTCCATTCAAAGGGTTGAATATTTAGATTTTTGCCAAAAAATGTATTAATTAGGTGCTCTGCCTGGAATGAGCCAGCGGGACCATTTTGCGCTGTGATCCGGATCGATCGTTCCGTGTGGATTGGGTGTGCGTGCTGAGTGCGGTATTGAGCCAGTCAGCGTTGAACGAACAGATCATCCCATATCCCGAGCGGGACCGACAAACATATGATGAAGGGATGGGATTCACCCAGCGGTGGACCCATGCGGGCAAATCTGGATTTATTGTACTCACGTCGAGGCAAGGCCATCCGCGCTTCCGAGATCCGTGAACTACTGAAATTGACCCAGAAACCGGACATCATCTCGTTTGCGGGCGGACTACCGAACCCGAAAACCTTCCCGGTCGAGGAGCTCGAAGAGGTGATGCGGGCGGTGATCGTCAATAACGGCCCGCGCGCACTCCAGTACGGCGCGACCGAGGGCTATAACAAGCTGCGGCGGATCATCGCCAAACGCCTCAACGAGCAAGAGGGGATGGATGTCGATGCATATAATGTACTCATCACGCACGGGTCGCAACAGGGGCTGGATATTCTCGGGAAACTGTTCCTCAACCACAACGATATCCTGCTCGTCGGTGCGCCGTCGTACCTCGGCGCCACCAATGCGTTCGCCGCGTACCGTGCCAAGATGGAGACGGTGCCGCTGGATGAGAACGGGATGCGCGTCGATATATTGGAGAACATGCTCGAACAGCTTCGGCGCAGCAACATCCAGCCGAAGTTCGTCTACACCGTCCCCACCTTCCAAAACCCCATGGGCGTGACGATGTCGCTGGAGCGGCGTAAGAAGCTGCTGGAACTCGCATCGGAGTACGGGATGCTCATTATCGAGGACAATCCGTACGGCGAGCTGCGGTACGAAGGCGAGCATATCCAGACGATGAAATCGCTGGATACGGAGGGCAATGTGGTCTATCTCGGCACATTCTCCAAGATCTTCGCACCGGGGTTCCGGGTCGCGTTCATGGTCGCCAACGAGGAGCTGACGCGGAAGTTCACCATCTGCAAACAGAGCCTCGATCTGTGTACCAATACCTTCTCGCAGTATATCATCTACGAGTTCATGCGCCGCGGGCTGCTCAGCCCGCTCATCGAGAAGATCCGGAAGATGTACAAGCGCAAGCGCGATATCATGCTCGACGCCATGGACTATTATTTCCCCGAGGAGGCCGAATGGACCACGCCGAAGGGCGGGATGTTCCTCTGGGTGACGCTGCCGCAATATTGTAACACGCGCGAGATGCTCAACGAGGCGGTAAACCGCAATGTCGCCTATGTGATCGGGTCGGCGTTCTTCGCCAACGGCGGCGGCTATAACACGATGCGCATCAATTTCTCGCACTCGTCCGACGATAACATCAGCGAGGGTGTGAAACGGCTCGGGAATGTGATCCGCCAGAACCTCAAATCGCGGATGTATGAGACGGAACTGATCACCGGTGTCTAATCCAATTGCATGGCATGGGAAATGAACGGGACGAGACGCAAGCGTGCGGTGCAGTGCGATGCTCCGCTCGGGCCGATCAGTTCAAATCGCGTCGCATCAGATCAGATCAGAAAGCACTGGCGTGACCTATTGAGCCGAGGCGTCAGCTCAGCACAGCTCGTATTGTATCGTATCGTATCGTATCGTATCGTATCGTATCGTATCGTATCGTCAGCCGCTAGGAGAATAGAACAGAATAGAATGCCGCTTCGGGGTAAATCGGATTGGATTGTCACAACGGTGTGCTGAGGCAAATCGCATGAACGAATGAATGAACGGCGGCTGTGAACCGGAGCGTAGAGGATCACAAGCAACTATTAGTATTTATGATCGAACTCTATCTTCTCTAAATAAAGCTCTTCTTTATCCATATCAAAGGAAAATATAACCCGAACTTTTCCGATCCATAACCTACAACTCCCGCTCAAATCGTAGTGGAGTTGCTTATATCGAGTGGGATTTTTAGCAACTTCAACAATCTTCTTTCTTATCCGTTGTTGCATGTGGGGGTCTAGTTTGCGAAAATCTTTCCCGAATTCCTTCGTCGAGAGGATTTCACAAGTCATTCCAATCAATAAAATCTCTAGCTTTTATCTGCTGCTTGGCGAGATGGTATGACTCCATGAATTCATCATCGGCCATAAGTTCTAAGGATTCGATAATACGATCGAACTCGTCTCGCAGACGAAGCAAGTCTATGATCGCTTCCTTTTTCACTGTGACCATTTCACTCATTGTCCAAAAGAGCGATGTCTCCGCTAATAAATATTGCTCATTGAATGCATTGATAATGAGGAAATGGTCTCGGCGAGTTTGCTCCGTTTCGCATGGTTTTCGGGCGGGCGGTGATTTCCGATGGCGGCTCCTATCTCGTCTCATCAGCGTCCTTTCGCCATCATGAGCATGAACAGCCCTAACGCGACGCCGCCGCCGCCAAGCGCGGCACCGATCTGCGCCGCCGCGTCGACAAGCGCGATCTGGCTCCAATCGATGATCCCGAAGATCGTAGTGGTCGGCGTGGTATTGGTCACGATCACCCCGATGAGCCCGATAACGCCGATGGCGCTGAGGAGAACACCGATCTTACGCGCCCGGCCGGAGCCGAGGATGAGTGCCATCGCTCCCAATCCGAGCGCCACGAGGACGAATGTCACGCCCAGTATTCCTAACGCTTGTCCCACTGTACCGTTGAGTAATGCTCCAGTCATCTCTATCACCGTCTCTCGTTCTCATGTGTGATCGATGTAAACATTTTAAGAATATCAGATCAAAGCGTGATGGCATCGCTGATCGCTCAGCTGCCCAGCTTGAAAATGAAGTTCGTCGCTCCTTTGGCGAAGAATTTGGGCGCGACCTTCCACCACCACCCGAACTTATCCGATAGGATCATCTTCCATTTTTTAAGCCCCCAGTACCACTTGAGATTGTAATAGAACCGTCGCATGGTGTATTGGAACAGTTCGTGGATCTCGTCGCGGGTGAGGTCGGCGGTTTCCATGGCTGGCCCGAGGTCCCAGTTGCGCCACCAGCGCTCCTCGCACCACCCCTTCTCCAGCGCCTGGTGATAGAGCGGCGTGCCCGGGTACGGTGTCAGCGGCGTGGCCTGCATGACATCGAGGCCGGAGTTGCGCATGAACTCGACGGTCTCGACGACATCCTCGCGCGTCTCGCCGACATTGCCCACGATGAACGAGCCATATGCAAGCATCCCGTTTGCGTGCATGATGTCAATGGCGCGTTGGATCTGTTCCGATCTCGTGTGCTTGCCCATCGTCTCCAGCGATTTCTGGTGGATCGATTCGATACCGAGGAAAAGGCAGATGAACCCGACCTTCGCCATCTTGGCGACGATCTCGGGGTGGTCGCAGATACTGTCGACCCTCGCTTGGCCGGCGAACATGAAATCGGTCCCGCCGCGCTCGATAAGGAGGTCGCACACGCGCTCGACGCGGCGCATGCTCTGGGTGAAGTTATCGTCGACGAAAAAGATCAGCTTCTTCTTCGGGTCCACCTGCTCGATCTCGCGTACCACGCGCTCGGCGCTTTTCATCCGATACCGGTTGCCGTAGAAGTTCGTGATGCAGCAGAAGGTGCATTGATAAGGGCACCCGCGGGTGGACTCGATCACATCGGCATCGTTGAAGAGGTACTGGTACTTGCTCATATCGATGAGATCCTTGCGCGGGAGCGGAAGGTCGTCGAGGTTCTCGATGAGCGGGCGCGGATCGGTCTGGACCACTGCACCGTCTTTCATATATGCGAGCCCTTTGATCTCCTCCAGCGGTTTTTGCTCACAGAGTTCGCGAAAGGTGATCTCGCCCTCGCCCAGTACCGCGATATCGATGTAGGGTTCTTCAACGATCTCTGGACAGAGTGTAGGATGGTACCCGCCCACGATCGTGGTAAGACCGCGCTCCTTTGCCACTTCGAGGTACGGCTGCGCATATTTCAGCCCTGATGTCATGATCGTCATGCCGAACATTTGCGCGCCGTCGAGTTTCTCTGCGAACGCTGCGGGCTTCATCGGCGTGATCTTGAGGTCGTAGATCTCGATCTCGTGGTCGGGTACCGCACCGGCGAGATAGAGGAGGCCCAGCGGCGGCGAACACATCGCTTGATCCATACCCTTCACCGCCCATGGTGGAGCGGCGAGTACGACTTTCATACCATGACACCTCAGTAGTGGGGCCGGCACCGCATAATGTGCATGTCGTGCCGAATGGTACGATGATGGCTGATACCATAGATAAGCTTTGTGGGTAAGAGCCGGAGCCTTACCACTGCGCGAGTGCAGTGACATAGCGCATAGTCGATGACATAAAGAGGAGGGATTATAACGTCGTAACATTCATGGTCGTGTTCGAAAGCGACGGCTCGTTGGTGAAGATCGTCTCGCATTTGTAATCTTTCGCGGTGGCGAAATGGATCGCGTTCTCGATATCGAGCGAAAAGAGTTCCATGGCGCGGAGGATATCCTCGAAATCGTCGTCGAGCTTGGCGAGCTTGAGATATTTGAGCGCGTTGAGACGGTTGAGGAGCTCTGCGAACGAGTAGTTCGGTTGACCGGCGAAGCGGCGGTCGAGCTGGACGAGCGTTTGGACCGATGTGACCGCTTTCGTCTTGCGCTCGATGGTCATAATGATCTGGGTGGCGCGTTCGCCATAGTTCTCGTCGTCGATGAGCCAGTAATAGAATACATCAGGCGCGATATACATCATTGGTATCCGTCCAGGGAGGTGAAGGGTGAAGGGTGAAGTGGGGGACAGGGGAACGGGGGA
>CAZSUE010000012.1:0-19145 GCA_964609045.1 uncultured archaeon
CGCTGGCACTGAAATTGAGGTAGCCACCACCATAGGTATCGAGCATCATCTCGTCGCCGTCGCCTGCCGTGTGATTGAACTGCCAGACGATATACGCTCCATTCACGAGATGGGTCCAATTGCCTTCGGACGAGACCGGGTCCTCGATCGAGCTTTCATTCAGCTCCACCCCACTGGGGACCTCGAGCGTGATATTCTTGGCCCATTCTTCTTCGACCGCTCCCGAGACCACCGCGAGATGGATAGTGACATTTTCCAATACGCCTAACGGCATGACGGTGTCGTCGCCGGTGGTCGAAGCGTTGGCCGTGATATTAAATCCCGGATTTCGTGTACCAGTCGCCGGTTGATGTAACGCCGTCCCTCCCGCGAGAGTTCCAAACCCCGCGCCGAAGATCAGCGCTACGATCATCATCAGTCCAAAAAGTTTCGTTATCTGTTGTATCATATATTCTCGTGCCATTATTACACCTACTCATCGCAGTTCAATGCAATGATCGCCTTCGTCAACCCAACTGCAAAGGCTGCGAGGGGATACTCATCTGTGGCTATTTAAGTACTGCGAAAATTTGAAATAGTGCGTCATGCCGGTTCCCGCACGATCGCTCCCAAACAACTATCGACGCGACCCGGGCTCAAGCTGCAGCTCTTCGAGATGCGTATCGATCGACGAGAGCATCACCTGTATGAACTCGCTACGATCGATCAGACCTTTCGATAGCAACAGCTCGATCAGACCTTCGATCATTAAATTATTCTTGAGCGCGAAGTCTTCAACATCGATATCGATATTGATATCCGGATTCGCGATTCGTTCGGTCGTCGAAGTCGTACCCATCACCACCTATCATAAGATATCATCGTTGGAAACAGTCTAAAAAATTTGCCGATCCGTTCCATCGACGATCATCGATAGTTCATATCCTGCTGGTATCGGTACCGTGCTTCGATATCCTCGAGCCGTTCGCGCAACAGCATCAGTTCGATCTTCATCTGCGACCGAAAATCGGCGAACCGTCGCTCGACCATCTTCTCGAGCACATCGAGTGCCGGCCCGTCTGGACCTTTCGGCTCTATACGAGCCGCACCCATGGTCGGTGATTGCGGTCGCAAATAGCGATCCAGCGCTTCGGCGACAACCTGCGTTGGCGATCGCTCTGACGCTCGTAATTCTTCGAACAATTCTTGATCTACCCAGACGTTCAAGGGTATCTTTTCCATAGCATCCCATCCCGAAAAAGTACCCGCAGTGCGGACGAGAATATATTGTTCCTCGCTCTATTTATACTTGTCTCCCGGAACAGCTATGATTTGCGCGCCTCTTCTTTTGACGCTTCGGCGGCGGACTTCGCCTGTGCGGCATATTCCTCCGCCTGCCGATAATGACCGCCGTCGAATGCACGTTCCGCCTTGTCCAGGTACGCCTCCGCGGTACGGACCGTCGCGCCAAAATCGCGTGCATTGGCGAGAACGAGTTTGGCGAACGAGATCGCCTCTTCCGCCTCGTTATACTGTTTCTTGGCAACTTCGAGCGTATCGATGGCCTGGTCGAAAAAGGTCGCGGCAGCCGTATACTCGCCATCGTCCAGCGCACGCTCGCCACGGTCGAAGAACTGCTGCGGACTGTGAAGGTCGATATTGAGCGCATGTGCATTCTCGAGCGCCTCACCCGCGTCATCACGGGCTCGAACCGCCTTCCGCCGGAGTGTCTGACGCTTGGAGAGTGTCGACTCCAGTGCGCGGAGTTCGTCCATCGCCGTATCGAACTCACCCGCCGCGATCGTCTCCTGCGCCCGCTTTAGCCGCTCGCGTGCGCCCGCCACGGGGACCCCCTCTTTTTTCGAGCTCGAGATCAGATCGGCGAGCGAGTCGTACTTCGATTCGACACTGCTTTGCTCTTCCTGCAGTCCACGCGCTGTCCTTTTCGCACTTCGTGTCTCTTCGAGCACCGTATCGTAATCAAACCGTCCCAGCGCGTTCTCGGCATGTTCGATATGCGTTCTCGCCTTGGCAATGGACCCCATATCCGCTTCGATGTTATCGACCACACGCTGTGCGGAGGCGATCCGATCCACGGCGTCCTTATGCTTTCGCTTCGCCTTTTCCGCATAGTCCTCCGCTTCACGCGCGAGGTCGACGGCACGGTCGTATCGTCCGTCGCCAAACGCCTCCTCCGCGCGACGATAGTAGCGGCGCGCGTCCGTCATCGAGGCGCCCGTCTCACTCACCGTCCCGATCAGCTCCTCTGCAGCCTCTAGTGCGATCTTCGTACGCTTCTCACGATCCGATTCCACGGCGGTGAGCTCGCGTTTGAAATTCGCATACTTCAGCGTGCGCTGGAGGAGTTGGCCGAATGGTATCGAGAAGAGCGAATAGATGAGGATCCAGTTCGGGAAGAGGTACGGGCGCTCCTCCAGTGCCCAATAGGCATTCCATGGGAGCGAGACCGTGCGCGGATCGAGCTTCGGGATGAACATCATCCACATCCAGGTAAAGATCGCAATGGCGATGATCATCGTAAATACCATCGGCTTCATCTGGTTCATCGTCTGGCTCGATTGCGCGCCCATCATCTGCGACTGCATCTCGCGCATCTTCTTTTCCTTGAGCGTATCACCCTTCATTCTCGCTTCGCGCAGCTCCTTATTGAACGCGCTCATACGCTTCTGCATCCGCGCCATCTCCACCCAATCCATAAAATAATGACGTATGAGTGTGGAGATGACCACCGTGATCATACCGGCGCAGATCAGGGTGAGGACAGGGTAGTCACCCACACCGTCCATGTTCAGATCGAACCCGATCGTCGGCTGAAGCACGGTACCGATCAACTGCGCCAGCGCGATCCGGATCCGCATATCCAGGATGATCATCACAGTGAGCATCCCCAGAAGGATCATGATGAAGCCGGAGGTCCCGGAACAGCCTTCACAACCGGGCGGTGTGGCCGGCTGGCCGGAACGAGCGCCAGCGCTGCCAGCGCTATCAGCGGAGCCGGATGGTTTCGGTGACATTTTCGTAACCTCGTCGAGGAAAGTTAAGCGATCGCAAGAGAGCGGAAAGATGGAACACGCTATGCATCGCCACCTCATCATTCATATCGACGGCAGGATACCGCCCGCCGTGGCCATAGGGTATTTCCAACCGGACATGGTCGAGCGTGAAACGCGATGCCATATAACGGCTACAAGTAGACTGCCAGTAGACTGCCAGTAGACTACCAGTAGAAGTAGAAGCACTAG
Organism: uncultured archaeon; assembly: GCA_964609045.1. Lineage (GTDB taxonomy): Archaea > Thermoplasmatota > Penumbrarchaeia > CAZSUE01 > CAZSUE01 > CAZSUE01. The sequence continues at coordinate 3,243 of CAZSUE010000012.1, forward strand.
TATTAGTAATTTGGTCATGGTTCGGCCGTCGCTCTCTCACATAGGGATGTGTCGCTCAGCGCTCAGCCGCCATCGGTATCGTCGGAGGTGCGCGCATCCGCGCCAGAAGCGGCCTCGTCGGCGGGGCCCACCGCGTCGTCGCGCTCAAGTTCGGCCAGCGGGTAGGGATAGGTTCTAGAATCGTATACGCCGTACGGTCGTTCTCGGTAACTGTGGTTCCGAAGCTGATACGCTTTCATCTCGCGTTTGATCGGATCCACCACCACCGCGCTCTGATACGGTTGACGAAACATCCGGCGCTGGGTATCCACATCGGTGGGCGACATAAAACAGGTATAGCCCGGATGTGAATGATACCACCCGATGATGAGGTATTCGTACTCGATCTTCTCCAGCTCTTCGAACAGCTCCGAGAACGCCTCGCGTTTGAAGCGCACGGAGACCGCGGTCGTATCCAGTCCACCGGTAACCGCGTCCTCGACGAGCGTGTAGATGCGACCGCGGGAACGGCGGACATCACCGAGAAGGAGCCCCATCGCCTCAAGACGCCGTGATGCATACGCTGAGGTATGCTGCATGATCTTCTCGATCACATGTGAAGAGAGATAGAGTTCCGGCGTGGAGACAGAAACACCATCGGTGGTATCGTTCATCATCGTCAAAGCGCCTCCTTTACGTAATTGCAACTTCGCGGCGAAATCGGCATTGGAAGCAGAATACGTCGGTTTTGGAGTTGGCGTCGGCGGTGGTCGGGGCCTCGTTAGAGCCGACTCCGACCCGCAACACCTCTCCGCCTGCGCGAAGTGGTCGCGCACCTCCTCCGCTATCGCCGAGCGCATGCGCGCCTCTATCCTCTCGATCCCGTTTTCCAGTTCTTCGTGGAGTTCAGTCCGCAGCGCGTCGGATCGATCGCGCACCCAATCTTGCAGCTCCTCTGCCTGCGCCGTCAATGCGGTCTCGAATCGCGTTTCGGCCTGCTCAAGAAGCGTTTCGTATTCTTCTGCCAGTGCAGCTTTCACCCGAGCGAGCATGCGTTCTCTTTCATTTTCAAGAATTCGCTCGAACATATCGAATGTTTCCGTCATCGGTATCACGGATCGACCGTCATAGCTTAACGCGTGGACCGGTCCGCAGCCCTTACTCATGCTGGTCTGGTATTCGTAGTCTCTGAGGATGATAGTCTCGCACCGAGCATCGAACCGGCTCATACGACCTCCGACCGGGAAGCCTAGAGAACGCGATCGGGACAGGACGACCCCAAGCTGGTCGAACGCCCCACATGTGCGATAGCGAACAGCACCGAAGAACTCTGCGGCGCGAACGAACCGCCATTGCGCTGGGTCGGTACATCGGCATCTGACTCTCACCGCGTACGACCGCGATCCGGGTCCCGTGCGAAAGAAAGAGTGAAGCTCCCATTAAGGAACTGGGAGCATCAAAAGGAAAAATAGAGTGGATCGGAAAGGGGTTAGCGATCGATGAGTTACGCTGCGCTTAATAGCCGCCTTCCGGATCGGGGATCAACTCGAGGACATCGCCCTCACGAACGCCAGCGGCCTCGATGGTGGTCTGACCCCGCAACACCTTCTTGCCGCAACGGAGCACATAGGCACCCGCTTCTTTTTCCCAATAGGATGCCGCGGATTCGATCGTCTCCTCGATCGTGTTATCATGCTCGAGATCCATTTCTACTTTGCTGCCGGTGTCCGCATCACGGACGGTAACGCGTACTGCCATTCATATTCCTCCATAAGCTGGTTCGCGTAATGCACTAATCCCAGATATAGTTTGCGACCGGGTGCACGCCGAACGCATCGTACGCACGCTAACGCGGAGCCACAGGGAGCCACAGGAGGCAGGTGCATGATCAGGACTGAAGGTGTCGGCGGTACGCTCCATACTCGACGAGCTTGGCGAGGATATGTACGGCGTCACTGATATCGTCGTAGACCGGGAATCGACGCGCTTCGAACAGCTCTTTCGCTTCGGTCTTGATCGATCTGTGCCCCATCATCGCACTGATCACCGGTTTTGACGGTGCGGTATCGCGGTGGAATATCGAGAACTCCTCAAAATCGACTGGCATCGTCGTCACAATACCGGCGAAGAGCACCACGGCATCGACGCCCTCGTCGGCCAACAGCGCCTCCAATACAATATTATGCGCCTCCACCGGTCCCGACCGCTCGCAAGCGGGCCAGATATCCACGGGATTGTCGACATGATGCCACGACGGCGTGACGGTGGCGATCGTCTCGAGCGTCTCGTCCGAGAGCGTCGCCACGCCCAGCCCCTCCCGTGCACAGGCGTCCGCGGCGATGACGCACCCCGCTCCGGTCACGCTCACGATGCCCACGCGTGATCCGTCGGGGATCGGCTGGAACGCGAACGCCTTCGCCAGTTTCAAAAGGTCGGTGATCGAATGGGCGCGAACGATGCCAGCTTGGTGCGCCGCGCCGATAAAGACCCGATCGTCACAAGCCAGCGCCGAGGTGTGCGACTGCGCCGCGCGTTTTCCCACCGAACTGGTGCCGGACTTGAATGCCACGACCGGCTTGTGGGCCGTCACCGATCGCGCGGCGTCGAGGAACCGACGCCCGTCCTTCAGCCCCTCGATATAGACGGCAATGACATCGAGGTCCGGGTCGGCGCCGAGATAGGAGAGCATATCAGCATCGTCCACGTCGATCTTATTGCCCAGCCCCGCCACTTTCGAGAACGCGAACGATTCCTGAGAATAGATCTTCTCGAGCACGAACCCGAGGAACATCCCGGTCTGCGCGATGAAGCCCACCGACCCCGTCCGCATCTCGTGCAAGCCCATGAAGGTCGAGGTGAATTTCGCGTCTGCGTTGAAGATGCCAGTGGTGTTCGGCCCAACGATCCGCATGCCATACCGTCGCGCGGTGGTGAGCACCGCCTCTTCAAGTGCCGCGCCCGTCTCACCGCCTTCGGAGAAACCGCCCGAATCGATGATCAGCGCCTCGACTCCCTTCTCGCCGCATTCCTCGACGATGCGCGGGACCGTGTGCGAGGGCGTGACGATGATCGCCGTCTCCACCGGTTCGGGAATAGCGCCGATAGACGGGTGCGACTGCAGCCCGAGGATCGTCTCCTGTGACGGGTTCACCGGATAAAGCGCCCCCTCGAACCCACATTCGACGAGGTTGCGTAGAACGATATGGCCGGCTTTCCAGGGCGCTTTCGACGCGCCGATCACGGCGACGCTCTCGGGCGCGAAGAACGGCCGACCATCGAATTTCGATACCCCGGCGGACGAGCCACTGTGCTGCGCACCTGAGCCTACGACGGCAGCAACCTTCTCTTGTGACGCGGATATGGAATGCTTCATAGCCATGATGAGATCTCCATGAACACGGAGGGACGAATACATCCATGGTTATTGGGTTTATGGCTTACTTTACTTATTTAGTTCCTTCCTCCCTTCCTCCCTTCCTTTGTCTGGCAGGGTAAAAGCTCTCTCACCCAAGCAGCTCGAGAAGCTGTTCCAGTTGCTCGGCGAAGAACTTCGCCTCCTCCTCGGTGTTGTAGAGATAGAGCGACGCACGCACCGACCCGCGAAGATTGCGGGCGAGGAACCAGGAATGCACGCAATGCATCCCGCTCCTGATCATGATATTGCTCATCTCGTCGAGGACCAGTGCAATATCGTGATGATCCACCGTTTCGGTGACGAAGCTGACGATGCCGCCCCGAAGCGCTGGCTCGGCCGGGCCGATGATCGAGATGCCGGGGAGGTGCTTGATTAGATCCGTGATAATGTGATTCAATCGTATCTCATGCGCCTGGATCTTCTCGAGACCCACCGTCTGGAGATACTTTGCCGCCGTTCCCGCGCCCATGATCCCGGCGTAGTCCTGCAACCCGCCCTCGAACCGTTCCGGCGGGTCGAGGAACTCGGAGTCCTCGTAGGTCGTCCGCGAGACCGTATCGCCGCCCACGATGAACGGTTCCAGCTCAAGAAGCTCGTCGTATTTGCCGTAGAGCACGCCCACGCCCGTAGGACCGCACATCTTGTGGATCGACGCGGCGAGGAAATCGACATCGAGCGCACCCACATCCACTGGCCGGTGCGGCGCGCTCTGAGCTGCATCGAGCAGCACCTTCGCACCGTAATCGTGTGCGATCTCGATGATCTCCCCGGCCGGGATCGTATAGCCGTTGAGGTTCGAGGTATGGACCATACTGACCAGTTTCACATCGCGTCCCATCATTTCCGAGAATGTCTCGAGATCGAACTGATCGTCCTCGCGCGACGGGACCACCTCGTGTTTGATACCCTTTTGCGCCCGGAGCGTATGCCAAGGGGCGAGGTTCGAGTTGTGTTCATGGTCGGTGGTCAATACGCGGTCGCCCCGTGAAACGCCGAACGCATGGCTGACGAGGTTGATCGATTCTGTGGCATTACGGGTGAAGATGATCTCCTTATCGTGTTCTGCCCCAAAGAAATCGCGCACTGCGGTCCGCGCAGCGTCCACATGGAGTGAGACCTGCGTACCGAGCTTATGAACGCTCCTCCCTCCACATGCGGGAAAGTCAGTATAATATTTCATGATCGCGTCGATGACCGGTCGCGGTTTCAGCGTCATGCACGCGGAATCGAGATAGATGAGCGGTTTTCCGTCATAGACGCGCTCGAGCACGGGAAAATCCTTACGAAGCGCGCGAACATCCAGCGTATCCTCTACCATATCCATACCTCGGTGGCGGTGAACGTGAGAGCTATACTATGTGCGTTTCGTCTAGAACCCGGTTCGGGTCGCCTTCGTCGTTTGCAGGTGGACCGCCCCGACACGACACGACACGACACGACATGACAGGGCTCAGCTCCACTCCGCTCACGGTCCACCACAGAAAACGGGAACGGTCCCGATTAATTATAAATACGGCAGATCCTATCGACATGAAGGGGTTGGAATGACCGAAACGGCGCTGGAGAAGCTGAAGCGGCTCGAAAAAGAGATGCTCGAACTGATCAACAAGGTGATCGACGACGATAAGGTCACGCCGGATGAAACGGATGAACTGAACCGGAAGATGCAGGAATTCCGTGCATATATCTACGAGGACGGTGTGATCACGCCGGAAGAGGAGGAGGCGGCGAACAATATCTACGATAACATCATGAAAAAGATCAAGTTCGACATGATCGACCGTTGAAACAGGCAGCAAAAGACGCGCCCGCGGCCGATGTGACGAGGGAGAACTGGCAGATTTCTCCCGCCATCGTATTTTGTGCTCGTCACATCGCACTATGCTATGCTATGCTATGCTATGCTATGGTAAGCTATGGTATGCTATGCGCGGCCATATGATTCGCCGGTGGTGATCCCCGCCGCTATGATATGGGCGAGCCGGATCGGTTCGGGCAGTGCGCCACGGATGGTGGTGCGCTCCACCAATTGCTTGACCGTGCGTTCGTCCATCCCGAACCGTTTGGTATAGATCGGATTGTGGTCCGTGGGTAGTGCAACGAGCGCCCCGTTCTCGATCGTGTGCCAGCGCTGTTCCCAGTCGTCGAACTTTGCTTGGAGCGCGCGTTTGATCCCGTCGAAGTCGGGCTGGGCGCGCGTAACGGTCAATACCGGGATGCCGGTGCCTCTCCAGACCGCCTCGATATCGATCACATTGAACCCGCCCACGGCGCCGCCGTCGATCATGATAAGCTTGAGCCCGTCACGATAGCGGGATTCGTTGATCATGGCGATGACCGTGGCGGTCGCATCGTCGCCGTCCACGGTAATGTCGCGCCGCAACACCGCCTCGACATAGCTCGGCGTGCGCACCACTACACCGATGAGTGCACAGGATCGGTCCTCGAAGGTGAACGGTGCGTCGTCGATGCCCATCACGCGAACATGAGGTTTCATATCATTGACCGCCAGACCCTCTCACATCCCCGGCGCGAGGGGCGTTCGTTCGATCCGTCCGGTGCTGGATTCAGTAAAGCGACATATCGCCGGTAACGCGGTCGACTTCTGCGTTGGGCCCGGGGCCCACGCCGAGGCAGGTCACGGTCCCGGGTGGGAGGTGGGTGAGGCCGGCGTCGGTGATGAGCGCGGCGACGAGCCCCACGCTCTCGGCATGCGCGCGCAGACGATGTAAGGTCTCCAGGTCCGGACTCTTCACTACCACCTTCTTCTGTCCCTCACGGTACCAGTCACGGAACCAGCGCTTCTGTTTCGTTTGCTTTTGCGCCAATTCCACACAGCTCACCGCGGCGTGCGCCACCTGTACGGCGAGTTTACCGGCAGACAGTTTCAAATCTTTTCGTGCGACAATGACCATCTTATGTTTCATCTCTCGTCGGTTCGACATAGGATCAGCACTTGATTGAACGATGGGAGACGCGTTCTCCTTACGCCGAACCGTACCCTCTCCTTTTTAATCCTTCGCCTGACGAAACGAAACGAGAACGAACAGCTGGCTTTATTTTTGCGCCCACCTCGGACAGACCGAGGCATATTCGCTCCATGGTGTTGCAATTGTGAACCACGACATATTGGCAAATGTTCCAAATGGTTCCGGTGGTCGCAGAAACCTCCGCTAGCCCACCTTTCGCCTCCGATCAACGGCTTGGGTGAAGCGCCAACGGCGTGAGGGAGGACTGCCAGTGCCGGAGGCATCACGAGCGTCGCGCCTTCGCGGTCCTAACGCTGGAAAACGGTGTATTCGAGCCCTGGGAACACGCCCTGGAAACGGCTTTCTAAAAGAGGATAGGTAATAAGGACGCATGCAATTGTTCCGATCGCTCACCAATACCATAACGATAAAAACTGGCCAACAGTTCGCGTTTCGTCCTTTTTATACTCAAGCTTCCTCCACAAAGCCTAACACATGTGGGTCGTGGGTAGCTCGGTGGAAGAAAGAACCGTTCCGCTCGCCAAGAGCTCGTAAAGAAATATGATCGATTGTCTGTGACCCCCCGATGTCTCCGGCTCTTGCGGTGCCTGGGTTACCGTTCTGCCTGTCGGGCATAAAGCTCTTCAGACAGTCCATCTGGTCTGACGGGGACCGATGGTGTTGGTAACCTCTGCTGCACCGCCCTAGCATCCGGCCATGGGGGGCCACAGAGTGGTAATTGTCTCGATCGGTGCCGGGCGGGAGATGAGTGAAACCTTACCGCCGCACACCAATGACCCTTATGCTTCCAGACTATATATAACATTTTCCAACTGGGCTACAAAAGACGTGTATATCGGGCCACAGTTCGTTACAATTCTAGTGAAATTTGGACAAAAAGTGGTCGCAGCAACGGCCAGTTTACCGTTCAGCGTTATTACCATCCATCTCACTTCCCAGTCCCACTCCAAACTCCAAACTCCAAACTCCAAACTCCAAACTCCAAACACCATGAAAGAACTCCTATTCGTGAGGTATGTCAAGGAGCTGTTCGTTCATATAATCTAAAAAGTGGATGAAAATGATCCGGGGGCGGGGCGGCCCCCAACCGCCAACCCCTAACCCCCTCTTTATCATAGCAATTCTAATGCTTAGTTCCGCCCGATCACTTTCGTCCGCAACGCACAGTCCACCGCCGCTTCTTCGGTGAGCCCCTCGCCGAGGATGGTGAGCCGCTTAGGCTTGATATGATGCGCGTTGACCAGCGCCTCAATGATGATATCTTCGTCGATACCGAGTCCCGTGGCGTCGGTGGGAAGCCCGATGGTGCGCATCGCCTTCCGGATCGCTTTCCAATCACCGCCATGGAGGTACATCGTCATGATCGTTCCCACGGCGCACTGCTCACCGTGGAGTGCGGGTTGGGGTGCGATCCGATCCAGCGTATGCGAGAACTTATGCTCCGCGCCGGATGCGGGCCGTGACGAGCCCGCGATACACATCGCCATCCCCGACGATACCAGCGCTTTCATCACCAACCACGCCGATTCCTCGAGCCCGGGCTTGATCACTTCGGCGTTATCGACCAGCATCCGTGCTGTCATCTCCGACAGCGCGGCACCGTAGGTGCTGTATTCATCGTTCTTTAACCGATGTGCGAGCCGCCAGTCCTTCACCGCCGTATAGTTCGAGATGATATCGCCGCAGCCGGCGGCGAGGAGCCGGTGTGGCGAGCGCGCGATGATATGCGTATCGCCGATGACCGCGATAGGCGTATGGACCGCGATCGATTCTTTCGTCTCCTCGGACGATATCGAAGCCTTGGCCGAGACGATGCCGTCGTGCGACGCGGCGGTGGGGATGCTGATGAACGGTAACCTCTTGCGGTAGGAGGCGACCTTCGCCACATCGATGGGGCGACCACCACCCACCCCGAGCACGATGTCGGCCGCATCGTCCAAAAGCGCCGCGATGACCGCGTCGACATCGTCCATCGTCGCGCCTTCGATGGTGATCAACTCAACCGCGAACCCATCTTCACCGAGCAGCTCAGCGACGCGGTCGCCCGCGATCCGTTTCGTGGTGGGATCGGCAACGATCAGCGCGTGGGGCGGTACCTTGAGTTCGCGACAGACCGCGCCTACCGATTCGATCGCATTATGTCCCACCACGATCTTGCGCGGAAGTTCCATCGACTTACTCTTGGTGAACGTGTCGGTGAGGTCTGCGATGATGGAGCGGTATTTATTCTTCTTCAAAAAACGAGCCTCCAGAGCTGATCACGGCGCGCTACTGGATCGTCATCGCGGGGCGCGGTGAAGCGTCTACCAGATCATGTCTTGTATATTCGACGTATCACGAGGAAGGATTAAATATTGTCGGGCTATTTAGCACTTATCGTTCTTGAGCAGCGTGGGTGTGAAATAACCGCAGATCGCCGTTCTGACAGCAATTTAATGCCCGAGGAAAGAGGCAGGGCCCTTTTGGGTGTCGATGGGTGATACCGATCCAAACAAGTTTCGTCGATCGTGACCGTGAATTACATTTTCTCCAAGAACAACTAGACCGGGTTCTGGCGGGGAATGGGAGGTTCGTCCTCCTCGAGGGTGAGGCGGGGATCGGAAAGACTCGGCTTATCGAAGAGCTACGGATACGCTCCAGCGAACCGGATCTTCTCTTTTGCTATGGGAAATGCCTGTTCCACGAATATACCGACCCGTATCTCCCCTTCATCGATGCGATCAAGAGCTGTTTGCATCGCGGCGCCGCAACCGGTGAGGCCCGATCCGCCGACCGAGCTGGAAAGCCAACCCCGGAGCATACTGCTGGGCGCGAGAATGCGACCGCTGGCGCAGGGCGTCCCGGCGGTGCCGCTGGTACCGACGAACCCTCGTTCGCCGGCGCGACGGCGGCTCATGACGCCGACGACGAAAGCGAACCCGTCAGCGGCGCGGCCACCGCAGATGAAGAGGAACCGAACGAACTCCTTCCGTTCTCTCTCAGTCTCATTCCCATCCAAAACGAGAAGAACGCGAGTAGCCAGCGCCATACCCCTACCCCACCGCGGGGAGAATTGGAGGAAGATGACGAGGAGATTCTCGAGAAGTTACTCCCGCTCGGGCTGATCCCCATGCACTCGGACGCGACGATCGCGACCGAGGCGGCTCAGCACGACGGTGCGGCCTACATGGCTCCGAGAACGCGGAGTCCCGGCGAGCTCGATATCGACATCGACATCGATATCGATGTGGAAAAGGAACAGGAGGAGCTGTTCGACGCGATCTACCGGATGATCCTCGGGATGAGCGAGCGCCGACCCACGATCCTCTTTCTCGACGATCTCCAATGGGCCGATAATGCGTCCTTACGGTTACTGCAATACATTGCACGCAAAACGAGCAAGTTGCGACTCCTCCTTATCGGCTCGTATCGGCCAGAGGATCTCATCGCCTCCGATACCGGCACGACGAACCAATTGAAGGATACGCTCCAACGCATGAACCGAGAGCGATTGTTCACCCGCTTGAAGCTGGAGCGGTTCGATCTTTCCACCACTACGAAGATGCTCGAGGTAATCTTTGACCGCACCGATCTTTCACCGCGATTCTGCGAGATGATCTATCGGAGATCGGAAGGCAATCCGTTCTTTATCGAAGAGATCGTACGCACATTGCTGGAAGAGGGTGTGATCGATCTGCGATCCCGACGCTGGCCGCAGCAGATCGATCTGCGGAAGTTCCGGATGCCACAGACGGTGGAGGCGGTGATCTCGCGCCGCGTGCAGCGGCTCTCCTCGACGAACCGGAAAGTGCTCCGCTATGCGGCGATGATCGGGCGCGAGTTCGATTTCGAGCTCCTCTGTGAAAGCGTCAATATGGATGAGGAGCGTTTGATCGATACCATCGAGGAGCTGATCGCCATGCGGTTGGTCCGCGAGATAGAAAACAGCACGCAAGAGCGGTATCGGTTCAATAATGTGCTGACCCAGGAGCTTATCCAGAAAGCAATGAGCCGCAGCCGGAGACGCGTGATCCATCGCAAGATCGCCCATGCAATGGTGTCGCTGGACGAGGGCGAGCTCGTCGCGCGCCACACGCTCGCCGACCTCGCGTTCCATTATTATAAAGGCAAGCAGTTCGAAGCTGCGCTTCCCTATCTCATTCGTGCAGCGGAGCATGCGATCTCGGTCTTTGCGTTGGACAATGCACTCAAGTTCGACGGGCTGGCGCTCAAGATCCTCAAGCGGTTGCCGCCGTCGAAGGAGCGGCGGGAACAGCGCCGGACGCTCCTCAAGCAGCTCGGTAATGTCAGTTTCCTCGCCGCGGATTGGGAGCTCTGCCTCCAGCATTTCCAGGCGTTGCTCGCGCTGGCCAAGGAACTGGATAATTCGGATGATATCGCGCTGGCGTATCGGCACATCGGCGATGTCTATCGCGCCAAGGGCGATTGGGCCGACGCGAACACCTACTATCGGAAAGCGCTGCCGATCTACGACCGTATCGCCCAAAACGACGGTCTGAGTGAGACGCATCGCGGGCTCGGGTATGTGCACTGGCGCGAGGGTGACTACGACGACGCGCGGCACCATTACAAGATCGCTGTGGAACATGCAAAACGTGCGGAAAACGAAAAGCTCCTCGCATCGATCTTCATCGAGCTCGGCAATGTATTTGCGGATATGGGCGACCTCGACGAGAGTGCAACTTATTACCGCGATGCGATCGAGTCGCTCGAGCGGCAGGACGATCTCGTGGAACTCTCACGGGTCTATAACAACCTCGGCGATCTTTGCCTGCAACAGGAGGAGTTCGAGGAAGCGTTGCACTATTTTCAGCGGTCGCTCGAACTCGCGGGCAAGACCCATAACTACCAGATGCTCGGATACGCACAGCTCAATATCGGTGAGACCCGTGCAAAGCTGGGCCAGCTCGATCGGGCGGTGGACAATCTCGAAAAAGCGAAACAGATCTTCGAGCGCATCGACGACCAACTGGGCATCGCCGGCGTGTTCATGGATTTCGGCCTCGTCTACAGCGCCAAGAAGGAATGGGGTCTGGCGTCGAATTTCTTTTGCGAGAGCATCGAACTATGGGAAGAGCTCAACGTCCCCTATTACCAGGCCAAGAGCTACTATGAATACGGTAAGATGCTCGAGGATGAAGGGGAACTCCATGAAGCGGAGCAGAAGTACGTCCTCGCCAAGCACCTTCTGAAGGAGATCGGCGCGAAAGCGGATCTGGAAAATGTGGAGCAACGGCTGGCAGCGGTGCGGCGGACGACGGACGGCACCATCGACAACTGACGAAGGACCACTCACTGATACGATCACCCCTCACCCCCGATACGCGATACGCGATTCGCCTCCACGACCGATGGGCTAATAATGGGGGAACATCCATACATACGCGAGTAGCGGGTAGCGAGTAACCCATAACGCAATGCACGATACTCAGATGTATTATATTGTATTCTCTGATATTCTCTGATATTCTCTGAGGAAGCGATCAAGTAGGCATGGACGGTTGAAACAGTGGTGATCGGAGACTGGGGCTTTCGCGCCGCATTTGTCGGACGAGACCGTGAACTTGGGCAACTGCAAGCATACATCAAGAATGCGATCGCCGGCGAGGGCGAGGTCGTTTTTATCGAAGGCGAGGCCGGTATCGGCAAGACGCGATTGGTGGAAGAGGCACGGAAATGGATCGAGTCGCTCGAGCGCGAGGTGCGGTTCATCACCGGTCGCTGCCTCTATCACGAAGATGTCAACCCGTATCTTCCGTTCCTCGACGCGCTGCGTGAATATGCACAGTCGACCACCGATCGACTCGGGCGCGCCAATAGCGATCACGCCGAGCGTACCACCCAGGAACTCGAAAAACTCATGCCGTTCGGGATCGTCCAGGCCGAGGATCCGCTCCTCATGCAATCGAAAAGCTGTCCAGAGCTGTTGCCCATGAGCCTTATACCCATGGGCATGGGCGGTGAGCCCGAAGACGAGGAGGAAGAAGAGGGTGCGCGTGGCGAGGCGCTGGATCGTCGCATCGGCGAGCTCGATATCAACGAGGAACGGGAACGGATGTTTAGGACCATCACCAGTCTCCTCATCTCGATCTCATCCGAAACTCCCCTCGTGCTCGTGCTCGACGACATCCATTGGGCGGACCGCGCATCGTTACAGCTCCTTCCCTATGTAGCGGATCGGACGAAGGACGAAGCGTTCCTCATCATCTGTACCTATCGCCCGGAGGACCTCGAGGACTTCAGCGCTCAAATGCGGACGCATCCCTTGATCGAAACGATCCAGCGCATGTCGCGGATGAACCTCTTTTCGCGGATCACGCTCTCGCGCCTCTCGGTGGCGGAGACGAAACTGATGGTGCAATCGCTCTTTGACCAACGCAGCCTCCCCGATTCCTTCATCGAACATGTGTATCATAAGACGGAGGGCAACCCGTTCTTCATCGAGGAGGTGGGTCGCGCACTGATCGAAGAGGGTACCATCGACGTTCAAGATCCTTCGTGGCCGAAGAAGATCGATCTCTCCGACGTCGCCATCCCCGAGACGATCAACGATGTGATCTCGCGGCGACTCAGCCGGCTGAACGAAGAGACGCTCCGGACCCTCCGGCTCGCATCGGTCATCGGCCGCTCGTTCCATTTCGCGATCCTCCTCCAGGCAGCTGATATCGGCGAAGAGGCGCTCCTCGATGTGATCGACGAGGTGCTCGAGGCGCGACTCGTACGCGAGGATTTCAGCACCGACGAGGAGGTCTATAAGTTCGACAATATCGCGATCCGCGAGGTCGTCTACAAGATGTTGAGCCGCTCGCGACGACGGGTGCTCCATAAGAAAGTGGCCGAAGCGCTGGAATGTCTCTATCAGGACAACCTCGACGCGGTGGTGTTCGAACTGGCGCACCATTTCATGGCAGCCAAAAAATACCGTCGGGCGGCACCGTATTTGATGAAAGCGGGCGAGTTCGCGAAACGCTCCTTTGCACCGGACGATGCGCGGATGTTCTACCAGCGCGCCCTCGTCGCGCTCCAGAAACTCTCCACCAATGCGGAGGTGCAGCGCCTCCGAAAGGAGATACTCCTCGAGCTGGGCGAACTGAACTTCGTCATGGCGGAGTGGAACGAGGCGATCGATTGTTATCGCTCCGCCAGTAAGCTCTGTCGCATGCTCGAGGACGAGAAGAACGCGGGCTTTTCCTATCGCCGGCTCGGGCATATCTTCAAAGAAAAAGGGCGTTGGGCGACGGCGCTCGACTATTATTCACGGGCACACACCATCGCGGAATCGATCGAGGACTGGAGCGGCGTGGCCGATACGCAGCGCGGGATCGGGTATGTCCATTGGCGTAGGGGCGAGTTCGAGGACGCGATCCGGAACTACAATAAGAGCATCGAGAACTCGCAGCGCGCCGGTAATATCGCGATCCTCGGTCAAACCTTCATCGAGATCGGGAATATCTACGGTGACAAGAGCGAATGGGATATGGCGTCGAAGTTCTATCACAAGGCGATCGAGATCCTCTCCGGCGTGGGCGACCTCAACGAGCTGGCGCGGGCGTATAACAATCTCGGCGACCTCTACCTCCAGCAGGAGGAATGGGAAAAGGCGCTGGACCGTTTTCAGGAATGCCACGAGACCTCGAAGAAGGTGGGCAATCGGAGCATGATCGCATGGTCCTCGTTCAATATGGCGGAATGCTATGTGAACATGGACCGGATCGACCGTGCGGAATCGCTGGTGAACGATGCGGAGGATATCCTCGAGGAGCTCGACGAAAAGATCGGGATCGCGGCGGTCTATCGCATCTCCGGCAAGATCGAGGCGAAGAAAGGACATTTTGCGCGGGCGGAGGGGCGGTTCAAGGCTGCCATCGAGATCCTCGACGCACTCAATATCCCGTTCGAGCTCGGGAACGCGTATTACGAGCTGGCATGTCTCTATGTGAGAAAAGACCGCTATGCCGATGCGGAGGAACTGCTCGGGGAGGCGAAGGCGGCGCTGGAGCAGATCGGCGCGGCCGATCGGCTCGATAAGGTCGAGGAGCTCCTGCGACAGTGTACCGAGGGGCACGACCGCGACCGGGATCGGGATCAGACGCGCTGAGGCATGGGAAGCCACTGGGGAAGCCACTGGGGAAGCCACTGGGGAAGCCACTGGGGACTGGACTGGGGAAGCCACTGGGGACTGGACTGGGGAATGGGGAATGGGGGCGATGTGATTATAGAACCACCGTAGCGTTGTTTTGGAGCGTAGTTAGCAAACCACGTGCGTGTTGTTTATTTTGCTAGGGCCTATGAACCACCGAGCGGTTGTTCACTACGAAACGGTCGGTATTGGTGCATGGATAACCTGAGGCGGTGGTCCGCGGCTGGTGACAGGAGATCTCTTTCAGCGTCGGTGTGGTTTGGTTTTCTAATTTCATAGCATGGACGAAGCGATGTGCTGGTCGATGGGATCTCGGTAGGGAGCGAACCTTTATGAGCGATGCAATCGTTCTTCTTCGGTAATCTGTGGTGATACTATGGACGACACTGATATGGATGTCAAACTATTCGTGGACGGCGAGAACATCGTGCTCACCGGTTATCCAAGCAGCGTGATCGCGGAGATCTTCAGCGGTATCCTCCGAACGCTCCATGGCGTCGACCCCGAGACATGGGAACGCGCCGAGCTCACGATGGAACGGTAGCATAGCCGGAACACGCAGAAAGCCACTGGCAAACGCAGTGTGACGCTTCTTTCCCGCATGCCTTCTCCACCTCTCCCTGGGGATGGTCGAATTGACGATCGGGGCAGGGAGACGATCGCATCACTACATGTACACATTTCCCGCGGCGGCCGGGCGCCACCACCGCCAGCTACCGCGTCGTTTTTCGGGGCCAAGCCTTTAAAACCCGCCAGCGGTTTCTAGACGCATGGGCTCGCCATGGGGTCGCATCAGCAAACGCCTCTTTTCCACTGACGACCCAGCACTCAAGTTCGATCTTGCGCTCGGGAAGACACTCCTCTTCATCCCGCTCTCACTCATCTTTCTCTTCATACCCCTCTTGGGCTGGGTCCTCGCGTTCACGCTCGGCCCCTATCTTGGCGGCCGCATCGGCGGCAAGCATGTCGCGCAAAGAGACGGTATCATCGTCGGCGTCATGGCCGGCGCGATCTGGAGCGCGATCCAGGTCTACATTATCATCCGCATCATGGACATCATCGCCACGGTCAAGATCGGTGGGTGGGAGCTGCTTATAATAATCCTCATCTTCGCGCTCAATTGTCTTTTCTGCGCACTCGGCGGGTGGACCGGCGGCACGAGCCGCGCCACGCTGGAGGAAAAGGTAAGTCGGGAGCAATGCGAGGATTGATCCCAACGCGCAGCCCAACACCTCATCTACTTGAGTCGTAGCGCCCGGTCGACCGCCTGCAGCGCCCGGGGTGATTGGCCATCATTGGCCAAGCGTTGCGCTGTTAGCGTTAAGCGCTAGAATCTCCGCGAGCGCCAGCGAGCGGAAGGGGGTGGCTTCACGATGTAC
>CAZSUE010000013.1:0-1155 GCA_964609045.1 uncultured archaeon
CGCATGAGGCGGGTCTGCGTGCGCGCTCTGGGATGCCGACGCATGCTGCGAGCAGTCTGAGATGCGCGGCATCGCAGTCGTCGAGATGGTCGCGGAGGTAGCCGAAAATCGCGTCGAGGTCGCGTTCGAGCGCACGCGGGTTATCGGTGGCGTCGTCGAGGAGCCTGCGGCAGCGCGATGCGTCCATGGCGCGGGTGATGGGGATGCGGGGGGATAAGGGTTGGGGGATAAGGGTTGGGGGATGGATGCGGGTGGGTAGTTGATACGATCGTGGGCGAAGATGTTCTGCGACGCTCTGCTTATGATGTATGATGCGTTTTGGGCGAAGACATATATACTCGACCATTTGAATGGAATGAGCCGCGTTCTCTACTATTCGAGGCTGACCGAGAACCCATTTCGTAGGGTGTGCCCAACGTTCTCGTACTTGAACTTTTCGGGCAAAATGTAAATATAAGCTTGATCGCGCCCTCGGTCTCGGTCAGCCACATTCGCCGGCTCGTCTGTCGCTTCTACCCGATCACCCGAGTTGCTCGTCGAGCTCAAAGAGCCGATAGATGAACGGAGCGTAGCTATGCTCACGCAGCATCTCGAGGTTGGGGATGGAGAAGAGCATATCCACCGGTTTCTCCGCCAGCAGCCCGCTCCGCTCGAAATAACGGAGTAATTGCGTATTGCACTCTTGATATTGCTCGAAATCCTCGAAGACGAAGAGCCCGCAGCCGTCGAACTTACCAGCGACCAGGAAGAGCACGGGCGTATTCTTCAGGAGGAACCGTATCCCTTCCTCTTTTTTCTCGGGATCAACGAGCGTATTGAACTTGAGTGAGGAAAAGCGTAAAATCTCGAGCCCAAGTTTGTGGATATTGGGTATGTTCGTCGTTCGGAGCAGGCGCTCGCGCTCGAAGCTCTTGCGCGAACGCGCAACGAGTTGGCGCGAAGCATCGATCTCTTTGGCCACCTTATTATCCGCGTGGTCCGGGTATTCGATGAGTCCGTAAAAGATGCGCGTTTCCACGGTGGTGAGGTCTGCCTCTGACACCTCGTCGGGGTTGATCCAATCGAACGTTTGCGAATGGCCGTTGAAGCCGAATAATCGGCCCAGTATCGAAGAGTAATCGAAATTGTTATAGATCGTGGATGTCCCGAACGGGA
>CAZSUE010000013.1:1165-19055 GCA_964609045.1 uncultured archaeon
GCCTCCGTGGCCATTTTCGCCCTCTTCTGGGTCTTCCTCATCGGTGGCCTTTTGAGATCAGATCCTCCGAATGGAACCGATGTTCGATCTTTTCGACGGCACGTTTCGCGTCGGTGAACCGTTTTGCGACGGTGAATATCAGCGCGTTAGAGGACTCGGCCAGCGCGAAGAACTGGTGGTTCGAGTCGCCCGGAAGGTGCTCTTGGATCTTTTTGATGCGTTCCACGTTGATCAACGGGTTCAGATGGCCGTAGGAGATCGTCAATAATTCGCATCCGAGCTTGGCGAAATGGGGGATGCGCTTTGGCGTCATATACCCGCGCCGCTTCAAACGGTTCTTGATCGCGGTGAGCGTCGACTGCTTGAAATCGATCTTTTCGGATAATTCACGGTCGTTCAGTAATGGATTGGTGACGAGCCCGAACAATGCGGCTTGTTCGCGCTCCGACAATGCTTTACTCGCCATATTGCAACGATAATAAGCTAAATATATAAATAATTGTTCATTTTTATTAGCGCTTTATAAGGTGGGGAGCGAGAGAAAGCCTTAAATCGTTCTGGGTGGCTGTGGAGGGATAAAGAGTACGCGCCATCATGGTGGAGGTTAGGAAGACCAATGCCCTCGATCGAACAGAAAATAGAGGAACTCGAAGACGAGATCCGTAACACGCAATACAATAAAGCGACGCAGCACCACATCGGCAAGCTGAAAGCGAAGATCGCTCGTTTGAAAGAGGACGCTGCGCAGCGCGACCGTGAGGGCATCGGCGTCGGCGGCCGTAAGTATATGGTGAAAAAGACGGGGCACGCCTCGGTGGCGCTGATCGGTTTTCCCAGTGCTGGCAAGTCCACTCTCCTCAACCGCCTCACCAACGCGGAGAGCGAAGTGGGCTCCTATCATTTCACCACGCTCTCCATCGTCCCGGGCATCCTCGAATATAAATGCGCGCAGATCCAGATCTTGGACCTCCCGGGTTTGATCCGCGGTGCGTCGCATGGGAAGGGACGCGGTCGCGAGGTATTGGGTGCCGCACGGAACGCGGATCTCTGTCTCATTTTGCTCGATGTGTTCAATACGAACATCGATGCGCTCCTCTCCGAGCTGCGCAAATCGGGGATACGCCTCAACGAACGACCACCGGACATCAATATGAGCACCTCGGACCGCGGCGGCGTCGTCGTCAACAGCACGGTGGAACAGACGCACATCGATGAGGACCTCATCAAATCGATATTGAAAGAATACGGCATCGTGAACGCGAACCTCGTCCTACGCGACGATATCGACGAGGATCAATTGATCGACTTCCTCGCTGGGAACAGGATCTATAGCCGTATGATCGTGGTGGTCAACAAGGTCGATCTCGTGGACGATCGGACGCTCGATGCAGTGCTCGACGATATCGGCGACAGCGATCCGATCTGCATCTCCGCAGAAGCGGGTACCGGCATCGAGCGGTTAAAGGAAAAGATCTTCGACGCGCTCAATTTTATTCGCGTCTATCTCAAACCGCAAGGCGAGGACGCAGATATGGAAGAACCGTTGGTGGTACAGAACGGCAGCACCGTGGGTGCGGTATGCGACATACTCCATCGTGACTTCCAGCGGAAGTTCAGATATGCGCGTGTTTGGGGCCCCAGCGGCAAATTCCCCGGCCAGAATGTGGGGCTCGACCATGAATTGGCGGATCGTGATGTGCTCTCGATCATCATCCGACGCTGACCGGCCGAACATTTCTCGTCGTGGTTAGTCATCTTGCTCGCGGCGTGGGATGGCGCACCCCATTATCTTTAATTAGGGGTGAACTTATTGTGCACATAATCGTTCTCGATAGAGAAAAAGATCGCAGTAACGGCGCTATGAAGGGGACCTGGCGCAATATCCGCCGGATGGTTGCTGCCCGCGCTCGGGTCGTTCATATGTCGATAGAATGATCGGTCGAGATCGCGTTGCGCACCAATACAAACGCTGACCGTTCATACTGGTAGGTAGGTTGTGGTGCGAGAACCGATGCTCGTCGCCATCTCTGGAGGCCATCGAGGGAGACGGTCGGAAAGAGGAGAACCCCTTATCGAAGGTTCGTTTCCCCACTGGCGCGCGCTCCCGTTAGGTACGGCTCGATCGGATACAAACCGCTGTAATGGCGCTACTCGATGATAGGACCCAGATCTTTTGTACAAAGACGCAGGGGATAGTAATGGCTCACGACGACAACGAGGATAATGCTGATGCTCCAGATAAAAAGAAGGCGTGGCTCGAGCGCCAGCGATCGATGAAAGCCGATTTCGCGTCAATAATAAAAGAGAGCAAGAAAAAGGAGGAGGCGAAGAAAGGGGTGAAGAAAGGGGTGAAGAAAGGGGCGAAGAAAGGGGCGAAGAAAGGGGCGAAGAAAGGGGCGAAGAAAGGGGCGGAGAAGGCGCGCCCCTCCGGTCGCAGTGCGATGCTCGGCGTAGGCGCCGATAAGCCGGGGATCCCAGGGATGCCGGGTTTGGGGCTGGCCCAGCGAGCGCGAGCGCAGCAGGAGCAGCAAAAGAGCGAGCCCGCGATCAGCTCCAAGAAAAAGATGGAATACAAGCAGAAGCTCCAACCCTATATCGAGGCGGGTTGGAATGTTTCCCCTGTGCTGGATGTGATGGAGAGCGGCGCCGAGGACGATCTCTGGCGCAAATTCACCATCCTCGAGAATAATGTACCGAAGATGGAAGCGCTGCGGGAGCGTTTTAACGCCATCGATACGAGCGGATACGAAAAGATCGCGGGGGCGATCGAGAAGGAGATGAAGAATCCGTTTCGGTTGAAGACGGTGCGAAAACGGGTGGAGGAGTTGGAGGAGCTGATCGAGGAGGCGGCCTCCACACGATCAAAATATCGGCCCCAATTGGACCAGTGGTCGAAGGAAGGGTTGATCGTACAGCCGCTGGAAGAGTTGCTCGCGAGCGATCTCGACGAGTTCGAGAGCGCGCTCACGCGGTTTCAAGCCGATCTTCCCAAACGTGACACCGTCTCGGAGCGCATTGTAGCACTGGATGAGATAGGGTTAGCGCCCAAATATACGACGGTCTATGGTCGCGTCGCGGACAATCCGTTATTGATCTGTTCGCTGATGCCCGTCCTCGACCGTCTCACCGAGCGGCTTGCCGCGGCACAAGATGATCGAGAGCAGCGTGAGGCGGTCCTCGATCTCCTCGAGGGCGATCCAGAGTGCCCGATCTGCCATGGCAGCGGTCGGTGTAAGACCTGTAAAGGATCGGGCGCGTGCTATTATTGTAAAGAGACCGGTCTGTGTGTGGGTTGTGGCGGACTCGGTGTGGACGCGTTCGGGAAGACCTGTTCGAAATGCGGCGGTGGGAACGAGTGTAAATGGTGCAAGGGCAACGGCAAATGCCATTGGTGCAAAGGCGAGGGGTATTGTCCCCAATGTATCTCTACGGCGGACTACGAGGCAGCAGTAGCAGCACTTATGGGAAAGTCGGGACGAGGTGAACCGGAGGGCGCGGCAGCAGAAGAGGAAGGAGCTCGAAAAAGGGCGGCGGCACCGATGGTCGAGGCAGATGCAAAAGCACGATTGATCGCATTGGAAGATGCGATCGAGGAGTGCGTGGTCGACCTCGAACTCGAGGTCGACGAAGCAAAAAAACAGCTCCAAGAAGCCCGGAAGGCATACGACGGAGGCGACTATACGGCGACGAAGAGCGCGGTAGAGCGGGCGCTGGAGATGATCGACGCAAAGAAGCGATCCTCGCTTAGACCCAGTGCGCGATCGTCGCTCAAGCATGTGGTCAAGACATTCAAGAATATTCGGAATGTGAGCGCGGAGGCAGCCGTCCTCTCGTCGATCAAGGATGAGTTACAACAAGCGAAGGCAGCGTTCCAGGCGGGGGATTATGTTACTGCAAAAAAACAGGCGTTGAAGACGCAGCAGAAAGCCGAACGCGCGTATCGAGCGGTGAGGAAACGTGAGGTCGAGGGGCTGATCGAGCGCGCCGAGGCCGAGCTTCGTGATTTTGGGGCGAAAGATGTGGACATCTCCGAACTGGAGGAGACCCTCGCTCGCGCCAAGCAATCGTTTGCGAAAAAAAGGTTCGGGCGCGCAAAAAAGTTCGCCGTGAAGGCCCAGAACCAGCTGGCCCAGATGCGGAGTAAGCATAAGAAGACCAGTGCAAAGCAAGCGATCGCCCGGGCACTCAGCACGCTCAAAGCCAAGCGAGAGCTCCCGGTAGGGTTCGATGACGAAAAGCGGTTACTCAAGAAGGCGACGAAAGCGAGCATCAAGGGCGATTTCGAGAGCGCATATCAGATGGCCGAAGAGGTGGTGCGCACGGTCGAAAAGAAAGAACGCGAGTACAAATGTTCGCAAGCGTCGGATGCGATCGAGCAATTGAACGAACGATGGGAAACGGTCCGTGGACTCGAGCGCGCACTATCTGACATCGTCGAGAGTACCGCCACCGGCGCGATCTGCGAGCGGTTGGAGTCACTCGTAGAGAAGGTGAACAAAGCGTTCGATACGGAGGAATTCGAGGCTGCAAAAAAACGAGCATCGGCCCTCGTCCCGAAGCTGGATGGACTGATCGAGAAACAAAAGGCGCAACGCGCGCAAGAAACGGAGAGACTGGAAAAGCAGCTCGAGGAGCTAAAGGGCGCGTTCGAGCATCTCACACCGGACAGCCCGAGCTACAAAGAGGTCGATGAGCAGCTCCAGGGTGCGGCCGTCGCACTGGAAACGGACGAGTTGGGGGCCGCACAGGAATTGCTCGAGCGCGCCTCGACGACCATCCGAGCCGAGCGGCGTAAAGCACTGGCGGAGAAGGTCGAAACGGCGAACGATGAAGCGATGGAACTGGTCGATACCTGTATGGAGCTCGGTATCGACACGGACCGGCTCATGACGCATCTCGAAAAACTGTCCGAGACGCAACGTGAGGTGGACCCCAGCGGTTTGGAGGAAGCGCTGGACAGGATCCATGTTTACTTGCGTTCGTTAGTGGAGGACCAGATCGTGCCGGTGGTGCGTGACGCGATCGAAGAGGGGAGGAAAACGCTCAACACTTTACGGGCGGTGGCCACGGAAATGGGAGCGGGGACGGAGGGTAACGGTGGAGAAGAAGTGCTCGATACAACACGAGCGGATTCGTTCGAAGGAACGCTCGAAATGTCAGCCAGCACACTTGCGGAAGGTAAGTACCTCGAAGCGTACCATCGTGCACTATCGGTAACGAACGAGGTCAATGATCGATTGGCGCAGTTCCGACGCAAGCGTACGGAGGCGATCCTCCAGCGTGCGGCGCGCACCACGGCAATGGCGGAGACGATGGGGCTGGTGCATGACGCCATAGTCACTGCGAGCGACGATATGCGCGAGCAATTGGAGGCGGGCGATCTGGAAATGGCATACGAGCTCGCGCTCTTTTGTCACGAAGAGATCGAACGCTTCATCGTGGAATCGGTCATGACCGCGGCCAGTGATATGCTATCCGAAGCCGCGCATGCGCTGAGCAACGCTGAAGAGCGCGGTGTGGACGGGGGAGAGTGGTCACCCGATCTTGAAGCGGCGCAACATGCGCTGGCAGAGGAAGATTACGAAGGCGCATACCTCACCGCGCGCAAAATCCTCATCGAACTCAAGCAGCGAGTCGAGTCGAGCCGTCGCGAATATATCGATGAACAGTTGGAACTGGCCCATGCCGCGTACGAGGAGATGGAAGCGCTGGGATTGCAGATCGAAGACGCGGTAAAGATGAAACGTGAACTCGAGCGCGCCTATTCCGATGGTTCGTTCGATCGGGTGGAATCGCTCGCCCAGCGGTTCATCGAAGCAGTGGAGAATGCGAAGAGAGAGCAACTGCAGCAATTAGAGGCGCAGTTCGAGCGCGCGCTGACCACTGCAGAGGAGACGCTCGAAAAAGCGCGCAAGAGCGGGTTCGAAGACGATGGTGCGCTCGCCGGGCGGTTAACGGAGGCGAAAAAGAACGCTGCGGAGGGACATTACGAGGACGCCATCGGTCTTGCGGGCATGGTGGAGATGGAGGCGGAAGAGGCGTTGGTCTCGTTGACGACCGAACGTTTACGGGTCGACCTCGACGAATATCAAGAGCTGATCGAACGGCTCTCCACCGGCGGTGAGGTGGCCTCACTCCTCGCACCGCTCATCGAGGAGCGATGTGTGGAACCCGAGGACGCCGAACGGATCGTCTCGCATCTTCGAGATGCAGACCTCACCGTCGAGCCCGGTGAACTGGATATCATCCCCATCGCCACGGCCGTGACCGAAGCGGCGAGTGCACTGGAAAACGGCGCGGTGGGAACGGCGAGCAAACATATCGCCGCAGCGAAGGGGAAGACCGATGCGCTGGTCGACAATTTCATGACCGAACGCGCGCTGGCGGTCATCGCGGATGCACAGGAGATGATCGAAACACAACGGACGGCGGGTGCAGCGGTCCGCGATGCGGAGGAGCGGACGATGGAGGCGCTCAACGCCGTCGATGCCGGAGACCCGCTTCTCGCGCTGGACCGTGCGAGCGCAGCGTTCGCGGAGATGCAGACGAAGAAAGCCGAAAAGCTGGAAGGTGCGGCGCGTGATGCGCTTGCGAACATGCAGGCCCAGTATCGCGAACTTCAGCAATACACCGATGAAGTGACATTGGAAAACGACCCCCGGAGCACGGTGGAGGACTGGTTGGCCGAAACGCTCACCGCATTGGCCGAGGAAAAGTACGAGCGCATCATGGCGCTTGCGGCCAAGACCGAGGAGCTGATCACATCGGTGCGAAACGAGTATCATCGGAAAAAGACAGAGGCGGCGATACAGAAGCTGGAACGGTTGCTTCAGCAGCTTGCCGCAATGGAGCGCGACGGTGTCGCGTTCGATACCGACGGCTGGTCGGAGACACTGAGAGCAGCGCGTGGGCGTCATGGCGAGGGGCATTTCGAAGCGGCGTACGAACTGCTTGCCCCAGCGATCGGCGATGCCGAGGTTGCCTATCAGGAACAGCTCCTCGATCAGCTCGCTTCGAAGCTTCCCGGTGTGGAACAGCGCGTCGAAGAGCTGGAGAGCACCGGCGTGGATTGTTCGGAGGCGCTGCAGTATCTGGACGAGGCGAGCCGTGCCATGGACGAGGGGCGGTACGAGATCGCGTTAGAGAATGTGGACGCGGCGCGTACGGCGGCTGCGGCGGCGCACGACGCGGCGATGACCGGACAGCATGAAGCGAAATTGGATCGGTTGCGCGAACGGGTCGCAGTGCTGGAGGACCAGCAGCTCGATGTATCGGAGACGAAAGCGGTGTTCGATATGGCGCGGATGACGCTCGATTCGGACGCGATCGACGATTTCGAGCGATGCCTCACCCGTATCGAGGCGGTCTGTGACCGCGAGGAGGCGAAGCGCGACCTCAACACGCTGGAGGTCGAGCTCCAGCGCGGGGTCGATGTCGGGCTGAAACTCGAGGCGTTGGGTGCCGATCGTGATTCCGTCCGGGCGCTCATCGATGAGGGGGAGTATGCCAAAGCGCGCTCGAACGCGGCAGAGCTGCTCAGCACGGCGCCGGGCCGTATTGAGGCGCGGTTCACCACAGCGATCGAAGCGCTGATCGGCGAGACCGACGCTCTTCTTGCAGAGGCGGCCGAGCTGGGTGTGGCCACCGAAGCAGCGCATGAGCAGCTCGAGGCGGCGCGGGCGGTCATGGACCGGAAAGAGTTCGCGCGGGCGAAGGAGCGGGTGGAAGCGGTCAAAGCCCACGCCGAAGGCGCGCTGCACGATGCCAAACGCGCAAACGCGTGCCAACGCCGCGATAGACTGGCTGCGACGCTTGCAGCCAATGAGGACGGGGAACCGGGGTTCGATGGTACGCCCATCGAAGTGCTCATCAGCGAAGCCGATGGTAGTATCGCGAACGAGCAATACGAGGCCGCGGTTCGCGTTCTCGATCGGGCGGAGGAGCAGCTCGAGGCGCGCTTCAGCGCGTATCAAGAAGAGCGGGCGACGAAGGAGCTCGAAGCGTTCGAGCGGGCGATGGGAGAGGCACGAGAGGAGTCGATCCCGCTGGAGGAGATCGAAGGGCTCGTTGAGGATGTGGAGCGGGCGTTGAGCGAGGGTGCATTTTCCGACGCGTATCAGCATGCCCGTGCAGCAATGGAACAATTGGAGGAGCGCCGAGAAGATATCCTCGACCAGCGTGCGCGAAAGGAGGAGTTCGAGGCAAAATCCACGACACTGGAGTCGATCGTCGAGAAGGGGAGAGCGATCCTCGACCGACCGCAATTCGTCGAGCGGGCGGAGGAGGAGCGCGCGGCGGCAATTGAGCGTTTCGATACGGGCACGGAGGCGCTTCGCGACGCGGTCGCCAATTTGGACGATGAGTCGCTTCGAACAGCACGCAGCGCCATCGCGCAGGGTGTGCAGCATGGCGTCGGGCACTATCTCGATGTGATGCGCAGTGCACTCGAGCAGCGCTACGATGAGGGTGATGCGCTCCACGCATCGCTCGAGGAGCGTGACCTCGGCACCGCTACATCCGCGGTGAACCAGCTCTCAGCGTTCTCAGAAGCGCGGTCGGTTGCCGATAGCGCGCTCGAGGCGCTGGCGCGCTGGCCGGGAGGCGATATCGCCGCCGAGGAGCTATTCGAACGTGAGGACTGGCGATCGATCCTCGACGCGGCATTCGCGGGCGTAGGCAGGCTCTCCGAGGCCTATATGGCGTTGGAGCAGCAACTGGACGGGCTGGAGGCGGTGCGAAGGTCGTTGGTGCGGCAACGGCTCGAAGAGAAGCTGGAGCTGCTTCGCGAACAGTTCCCCGCATTAGAGGCCCATGCTGGCGCCGACGAACTGGCGTCGTTGCGCGCGCGTGCAGCGCATGCCGGCGAGGTATTGGGCGATGATAGAAGCGGGTACGATGTCCTCGTGGAGGCGGGTCATGACCTCGATACGGCGATGAGCGATATGGAGGTGCTCCAGGAGCAGCTGGCGGCATCGGAACTGGAGCGCAATCTCGCTGCGGTGAGCGCCGAGCTCGACCAATGGCGCGAGCGCGATATCCGGCTCGGGAGTGTGGAGACGATGCTCGAGACGGTGCGCGCGTCGATGTCGAGCGTGAAGTTCGAACACGCCCGGGCCGCACTGGATTCGGCACGGAACGCGTTCGATGAGGAAAAGCGCAGATTCTATCGCCAGCGGTCGAAGCGGTTGCGGGATAAGCTCGAGATGCAAGTGGAACGGATCGATGTCCTCGAGATCGCCGGCGGCGAAGGGGTCAACGCCGACCTCCGGCAAGGTATCGAAGCCTCAAACGAGCACAAATACGAACGGGCATACAACGCTTATGAACGCGGAACGCAGCGCGCGAAGGAACTGATCCGGTCGCATTTCCAAACACGCTATGACGCAGCGCGGGCAAGTGCAGAAGAGGTGCTTTCACAACTCGAGCAGGCATCCGCCACCCCCATGGAGATGGAGGAAAAGACGAAAGCGGAGGCGGAAGCGGAAGCGGAAGCGGGCGCGGCCGGATTTGCCCCGGCATTGGAAGGAATGCTGAAGGAAGGGCGAGATGTATTGGACGCGGCGGCTCGTGCACACGAAGAAGGTGACTATCGCAAGGCGGCGAAAACTGCCACGGAGGCGCTGAACCTTTTCGAGGGTGTGCGGCTCGACCAACGCCGCAACGCGCTAGTAAGCGCGCTCGATGCGGTGGGGACGCGTATTGCGGCGATCGAGGAAGCGGGCGCTGAAGTGGGCGAGCTGCGGAGCCGATCGAAGGAACTGCGCGAGCAGTGTGAAGGGGGCGAATTCCATACGGTGGAGAACGGTCTCGACGCATTGAGGAGTGATATCGACGCCTGCGAGCGGGAACATTATACGGCGATCGTGGATGAACGGCGCGGGATGTTCGAGGAAGAACGAAAGAGGCTTAGGCAGCGTGCAAGCAGCTTCGGCAAGGAGCTGGATCTGGAAAGTGCCAACGAGCGGGTCCAAACGGGCTACGATGCATTGGGCGAAGGCGCGTACGAAACGGCCGAAGCTGCGCTGGATGCAGCGCTTGACGCACTGGATACACAGCGTGTGCAATTATTCACCGAGCGGACCGAAGCATTATTGGAGCGGATAGAGGGCACCGTAGCCGAGATGAGCGAGCACTTCGCGCGTCTCGAGCTCGATGTCCCACTCTCCCCGGTGGAGGAGCTGGTGGCGAAGGCGCGATCGCAGCGCGAAGAGGGCGCGGATGTCGAGACGGTCTACGAAACGGCGCAGCATGCCTATGATGCGTTGGGACAGGCGGCATTGAACGCGATCGACGGTGCAGAAACCGCATTAGGGTCGTTCACGGAGGAGTTCGAGCCTATCGATGCTGCAGCGGCAAGCCTCAACGATGCGCAAGCGGCGCTCGAGGACGACGCGCTGCGTGATGCGCTCTCTCATGTGTGTGAGGCACTGGATACGATCGAGACACGAAAACGCGCACTGATGGGCGACCGCGCGCGGCGTGCGCTGGCGGGTATGGACGATCACTATGGCAGGGCGAAGGAGGAGATGGAAGCGTCCGCAGAAGCCGCCCAGCTCAAGGAGCGGTTCGAGACATTACGAGAAAAGGCGCAAACGGCGCTGGAGGATGAAGCGTTCGATCGGGTGCTCGCTTATGCGGAGGATTCACGCACACTCCTCGCCGCGGTGGAAGCCGATGGGCAGCTCGCTTCGGTGCGGACGAAGTTGGAGGGGACCGAGCCGTTGTTCGAGATACTGCGTGAGACCGATGCGGATATCGCGACTGCAGAGGAGGCGTTAGGCGAAGCGAAGGAGGCGTTGGCGAGCGGCGACGCCGACACCGCCTCGAGCGCGGCCGCCCGTGCGGAAGCGGAGGTGGAAGCGTCGATCGGGCCACATTTGGTGCCCAAGCTCAAAGAATTGGCAAGCGAGTGCGATATCGCGCTGGAAGAACAACGTGCACTGGAGCGCGATCTCGGTGCGCTCGGATCGATCCATGCGGAGGTCTGGCCGGCCATCGAGGATGGGCGGTGGCTCGACGCCCGGGAGCGTATCGCTGCGTTCATGAGCGAACTGGATGCGATCGAGCGTGGTGAAGCTGCCACGCGCGCGAAGGCATGTATCTCCGATCTGGAAGAGGTGGTGACGAAGGCCGGAGCGTACGATATGGACACCGAGGCGTGGCGTCAGACACTGGATGCGGCGACGGCGAAGTACGAGGAGGGCGAGTATCGCGCGGCGGAAGATATCGTCGAAGGGGTCTGCACCGAGGCACGGGAGGCGTACCAACGCGGTCTCTCCGGGCGTGTACAGGCGATGCTCGCCGATACGCGGCGTGATATCGAAGATGCGGCCGCGTCCGGGGTCGATTGCTCTGCGGCCCGATCGAAGCTGGACGAAGCTGAGCGCGCGATGATCGAGTTCGATTTCGAAACCGCCGCCGGGCTCACCAACGCCGCGCAGCAGTTGCTTACCGCGTCGAAGGAGGCGGTGGAGACCGAGCGCTATGTCGACGCGCTTGGAGAGCTGGAGGGGCGTATCGCGCAGTTGGAGAACGAGGGCGTCGAGATGACCGCGGCCCGGGAGCTCCTTTCCGAGGCGCGTACCAGCCTGGAGGAAGATATGGCGGGCCTCTCTACGAAGATCGATACGCTCAATGAGGAGTGCGACAAGAATGAGGCGAAGCGCGGCATACTCACGATCCAGGAAGAGATCGAACGCGGACAGGCCCACGGTCTCGATATGGCGGATACGCTGGAGCGACTGAAAGAGATCAACGAGCTGTTCTCCGGAGAGCGCTACCACGCTGCGCGAACAGGCGCTGAAGAGGCGATCGACGGGGCCCGGCGCCGGATCGACGGCGAACTGAGGGAAGGAGCGGGTGTGGATATTGCCGAGGCGCAGATGCTCGTCGACGATCTGGCCGAACTCGGTGCCGAGGTTGGCGAAATAACAACGATGCTCGAGGGGGCGCAGCGCGCGTTGAACGATAATGAACCGCAACATGCGCAAGAGCTGGCTCAGCGGGTACAATCCCGCGCGATGAAGGCGCTCGAGGAGGCGAAGCGCGCGCGCGCACATGAGCGTCGCGAAGGACTGGCAAATGCGGTGCGCGCCGCGGTGCAGTCCGCGCCGGAGTTCGATGTCGAGGAGGTCACTGGTATGCTGGAGGCGGCCGATGAGCGGGTGGCCCATGAGCAGTACGCCGAGGCGCTCGAGGTGCTCGATCATACCGAGGAGCGGCTCGAAGAACTCTTTTTCGCGTTCCGGAAGGAACGTGCCTCGGAGGCAGCGGAGCGGCTGGAAGACGAGCTCGTGGGTGCGCGCGAAGAAGATATCCCGCTGGATGCGGTGGAATTGCTCTACGAGGAGGCAAAGGCGGCGGTGGAGAGGGGCGAGATCGATAGCGGGTATGAATCGTTATTGGCTGCCGAACGCGAGCTGGAAAGCCACCGGCGGCAGGTGCTGGCCGAGCGCGAACGGCGTGCGGCGTTCGAGGCTGAATCCAATACGATCGGGGCGATCCTCGGTGCCGTCGAGGAGCTGATCGAGCGTGCGAAACGGTTCGCGATCGATATGGGCGAGGTCGATGGCCGCGTTGGTGCGGCGCGAGAAGCATTGAGCGGAGAGCTGGACGAAGAAATTCTTGCCACGGCGCGGAAGGAGACCTCGGCGGCGGTTGTGGCTGCGCTGCAGCAGTACGGTGCGGCGCTTGGTGCCGCATTAGAGGAGCAAACGGAGCGCGGGCGGGAAATCGTGCGTAGTCTGGAGGAGCGAGGGTGGGCGGATACCGAAGAGGCGGTGCACGGCCAGAGGGCGTTCGAGGACGCGCGTGAGGACGCACGAACGGCGTATGGAGCGTTGGAGGGCTGGGCGGGGTACGATCGTGCCCCCGATGGGCTTCTTGGGGCTGGCGACGGCGAGCGCTTGATCAACGATGGATTGCGCGAAACGGAGCGGCTGGAGGAGCGGCTCGAAGTGCTGACGAGTACGCTGGACGAGTTCGAGGCGACCCGCCGCACGCTGTTACGGCGGCGTCTGAACGAGGAGCTCGCAGCGATGAACGCAACGCTCTCGAGCCTCGGTACTTTGGCTGAGGAGGATGAGCTGGACCAATATCGCGCGGTGGCGGCGTCGGTATCGGAGGCGGCCGAGGCCGATGCGAGCGACCATGGTGCTCTGATCGCTGCAATGGAGGAGCTGGGTAACGCGATGAAGGGTCTCGAGAGGCTCAAAGCGAGCTATACGGAATCCGAGCTCCATGGTGCGTTGCTCGATAGCGCGGAGGAGCTGGAACGATGGCGGAGCCGCGATGTCGATCTTGATGAGGCGAAGATGTTG
The DNA here is from genome assembly GCA_964609045.1 of uncultured archaeon. Classification (GTDB taxonomy): domain Archaea; phylum Thermoplasmatota; class Penumbrarchaeia; order CAZSUE01; family CAZSUE01; genus CAZSUE01. The sequence goes on from CAZSUE010000013.1 coordinate 14,485, forward strand.
CTTGCCGAAGCAGAGACGGCGGTGAGGAACCGTGAGTTCGAAACGGCGAGGATCGGTCTCGATGCCTTTCGGGAACAGCTCGGCGAGGTTGCCGAAGATTTCTATCGTGCGCGCGCCGAGGTGCTGGGCGAGGAGATCAACGAGCGATTGATGCGCATCACCGAGCTGGGTCTCGAGGTCGATATCGATCCGATCATGACCGAGCTCGGTGCTGGCCAGCAGGCGTATAACGATGCAAAGTTCGAGGTGGCTTACGATAGCTTCATGCATGCGAAAGAGCGCGCGGAAGGGTTCATCCGGGGTTATTACAAGCAACGCTACGCCGAATCGATGCAGCGTACCACCGCGCTGCTGGCGCCACTGCGCGTGGACTTGGAAAACGCGCGTCGTCGAGCGGGTTTGGATGAGGGCGAGGAGCTCGCCACACCGCTGGAGAGCGCGGTGAAACATTTCGATGCGCAACTGGACAGGGCCCGAACTGCGTATGAAGAGGGGCGTTTGAAGGAATCGTGCGAGCTGCTCGAACCGACAGTCGAGAAGCTGGAGGCGACCGTGGAGGATCGGCAACAAGCGGCATTCAGCGCTGCGCTCGACGACATCGAGCAGCGTATCGCAGTATTGGAAGCGGCGGGCGTTGAAAGTGGGGAACTCCGCGAGCGTGTGGCGCCGCTACGGCAGCGATGTGAGGAGGGTGCGCTGGGGGGTCTGGAAGAGGAGCTCATAGCGCTTGACGGGGTACTGGAAGAGCAGACCCGCGACCATTATACCGCCGTTCTCGACGATCTGAAGCGTGCGTACGAAAACGAGCTGCGTGCGCTCACCACGCGTGCGGAGGAGTTCGGGGTGGAGGCAGAACTCAAGGGAGAGATCGAAAGTGCGGCTGAGACTTTCGTCCGTGGTCACGATGCGTTTGGTGAAGGCGCGTTCGAGCGTGCGGAATCGTCGGTGCGTGCGGCCGTGGAGGCGCTTTGTGCGCGGCGTGAAACACTGGTGGGTGAACACGCCGATCTATTGGAGGGCGAGGTTCGCGGGTCGCTCACCAAGCTGCGCGGTGCGTTCCTCGAAAAGGGCGTGGATATGGTGCAGCTCGAGGCGCGGCTGACCGAGCTCACCGGCGCGCGCGCGGCGGGTGCGCCGGTGGCGGAGCGGTACGAGCTGGCGCATCGCGCTGCGGCCGAACTCGATCGCATGCGCGGCGAGCTGGAGCGTGCTCGAGCAAAGGATCGCGCCATCGCGCTTGAAGCAGCGATCACATCTACGCGAACGGACGGGTTAGAAACGAGCGGTTTTTCGGAGCTGCTCGAAGAGGCAGAGCGCTCGCTCGAGGCGGGTGATACGGAGTTGGCAGTGGCCACCATGGACGCGCTGGAGGGGCAGCTCGACGCGGTTCGCTCGAGCGCGCGCGAGGAGGAGCTTCATGCGCTCCGTTCACGGCTGGAGGAGCGTTTGGAGGATATCCAGGCGGCGGGGCTCGATACCGCCCCATATGCCGACGCGCTGGTGGAGGCGGGTGAGAAGCGCGAGGCGGGCGCAATATCCGAAGCGCACGAGATCTTCAGTCATGCACTGAGTGCGGCGTCGGGTGCGCTCGAAGACCAGAAGCGTGAGCGGGCGCAGAACGAACTGGACCGACTCAAGAGCATGGTGGAAGGGCTCAAGAAAGAGGGGCTGGAGGCGCAACTGGAAAGGGTGGAGAAAACGCTCCTCTCGGCGGGGAGCGCGCTCAGGAGCGGCAATCTCGGGGAGTATGAGAAGAAACGGAAAGAGGCGTCGGAATCGGCGGCCGATATCGCGCTGGAGGCGTACGCAAAACGCGCGGAAACATTCGAGAACATGCTGGACCGCTGCGGCGCGCTGGATGTGGATACGGTGGACGCCGAGCGACTCTACGAGGAAGCGGAAGAGGCACTGGCGGACGAAGCGTACGACCGTGCGGTGGAACAGATCGGTATGGCCTCGAGCGGGCTGAAGGCGATCTATGAATGGGCGCTCTCGGACGCGGTGAGCGCGCTCTTCGACCGAGTGGAGGAGATGAAGACCGAGATTTTCGGTGTGAAGCCCGAAGTCGATCTGTCCGATATCGACGCGGTGATAGAAACGGCCCGCGAGGCGGTGGACGACGAGGCGCTGGAAGCGGCCTTCGATCGGTTGATGGAGACGGAGGAGCAGTTGAAGGTGCGACGGAGAGAGACCTATGACGCGATCATCGTGCCCCGCCTCGATCAACTCCGGGATGATCTAGAAGAGGCGAAAGCGAAGGGGTTCGATGTAGCCGATGTGGAGGCGCTCGTCGAAGATGTGAAGAGGGCGATGGAGACGGAAGAACATATCACCGCGCTGGAAACTCTCAATGCGGCGGAGGAAGCATTGCGCGCTGTCCGAGGCGAGATGCTGACACTGAGCGTGAAGGATGCCATCGACGAAGGCGCGGCCTATCTCGCGATGGTAGACGAGCTTGGGTTCGACGTCGAAGTCGAGGATATTGCAGAGCGGCTCGAAGATGCGGGAGCGTTACTCTCCGCCGATCGTGCAGAGGCTGCGAAGGGCGCTGCGGACGAGGCGGTGGCAACTGCGCAGAGCCGACTGAAGGAGCCGCTTTCGACGCATCTCGCCGCGGTGGAAGAACGGCTTGCGGCGTTAGAGTCTGAAAACGAAATCTTGACGGTCGACGAGGCACGTGCGCGTCTCGAGGAGGCGCGTGGTGCGTTTGCGCGCGGCGACCTACGTTTGGCAAAGCTCAAGAGCGCCGAGGCGAACCAGGCGGCCAAAGAGGCAGCGGCGCATGCGACGAAAGGTGCGCTGGAAACGCGGTGCGAGGAGCTGGCATCGGAACTGGCGAGCTGTGCCGAATTGGGGCAGGAGCTCGGGTTCGAGGACGAGGTGATCGACGCCGGGTTGGACGAGGCGCGAACACTATTGGATGATGCGCGGTCGCTGGTGCAGCGCGATGCGCTGGAGGCTGCGCCGAGCGCGCTCGAAGAAGCGAAGAACGCGATCGAGGCGAGTCGGGGTTCGTTCTATCACCGCGCGACCGAGAGGTTGATCGGCGATCTGGAGGAAACGCTGGAGGCGGTGGAGGGTGAGCCGGAGCTTCGGCTCGATACCGGTGGGACCAAGCAGCAGTTGGTGGCGATCAATTCGGCGCTGGAAGCGGCCGATCATGCCGGTGCATATCATGATGCGCGGGACGCTGTTTCGCAGTTTACCGAGCTGCGTAGTGGCGCGCTCCGCGGTATGGCGGCGCGCCGGCGCGCGCGTATCGACCAGCAGCTCGGGACGATCGGAAACCTCGGCGAACAACTCGATCTTGCGGAGGGTGATCGCGCTGAGCTCGCGGAGAAGCAGCGCGTGCTGGCAAGGCGGCTCGAAGCGCTGGACAGCGATCTTGCGGAGGAGCGGCTCGAAGCGGCGGTCGAACGTTCAGGCACGATCCTCGATGATGTTCAAGAGACGTTTGCACCACTCTATGAGCGCCGGGCGGTAGAACTGCTCGGGGCTGTGGATCAGACAATCGCGAAGATCGATGCGGAACGGCTGCCGGTTGATCGCGATGCGGTGGTCTCGCAGCGTGATGCGGCGGAAGCTGCGCGCGCCGAGGGTGAGTTCCGGCGTGCGTACGAGATCGCCTTCGCGGCGGTCGAGGAGGCGGAGGAGCTGGTGGTGACCGGTCGACACCGTGCCGCCGAATCGCGGCTAGAGGCGTTGGAGGAGCGGCTCGCGCGGGCCGACTCGTTCGACATCGATATTGAGGCGGTGCGTTCGGGAGTAGCGGATGCACGAGCAGAGCTTGAAGCGGGTTCCTTCGCCGCGTTCGAAACTGCGCTGGCGGAAGCGAGCGAGCGTTTGGACGCCGCAGAGGCATCGCACCGGGAGGAGGCGGCTGCGAGCGCGATCGAGGTGGCCGAAGCAACGCTGGCGGAGTTCGGCGCGTCGGAGGTCGCCGACACGGTCGATCTCGCACCGGCACAGGCAGAGCTCGAGGCAGCGCGGGGTGCATTCGAAGAGGGTGCGTTCGTGCGCGCGCAGGCGGCTGCGGAAGAGGCGATCGGGCGTGCGAAAGCGTCCTCACGCAGTCATCGAGAAGCGGTTGCGCGTGAGGTGGTCGATCGTGCGAGAGAGACTTTAGAGGAACTCGAACATTATGCACGCGGAGTTGCAGAATCGCTCTCGATCCCGATGGATCCGGTGCTCGCAGCGACGATCGACGAATGGCGCGGGAAGCTGGACGCTGCGGGGGCGGATATCGATTCCGGCTCGTTCGAGGAGGCGGTGAGGCGCGCCGAGGCGGTGGAGTCCAGTGCATTGGATCGTGAATTGAGGATGCGAAAAGAGGAGGTGAAGACCGACCTCTCGCAACTGGTGGGCGCCCTCGACGGGCTGGACGAGGCAGCGATCAGGGGCGATGCGGTTGCGCGTGCGCGATCGTTGCTCGCGACGGTGCGCGAGGATGTGTCGGCTCCAGCAGCGGAGGACGGCGAGGTTTGCGATGTGCTCGAGCGGTACCGTGGTGCACACGAGCGTGCGGCAAAAGCGCAACAGCTCGCCGTCGACGCGCTCCGAACGGGACTGAC